>NZ_CP011808.2:300000-386625 GCF_001029105.3 Pandoraea faecigallinarum
CTATCAAATTGAACCCGCCGCGCTCAAGCTGCTGCGCAGCTTTGGCAGCGAACGGTGGCACGCCAACCTCACCGCCTATCTGGCCGGGCGCGAAACGCTGGTGGCCAAGTACGCGAAGATGCGCACGCAGACCCGCATCCCTGTTGAGGTTGCTCCAGGCAAGGCAATCACGCTCAGTCCTGGCGAACATAGCGAACTGATCCGAGCCATCATTGAGGACTTCGCGCCTCGCTTTGCGCCCGGTAGCGTGCTGGTCTATGCCGGGGACACCGGTCATAAATGGGGCTACTTCGACGCGGCGCTGCTCGCCGAGCTGGGCGTGACTGTGGACGCGCACGGCAAGATGCCCGATGTGGTGTTGCACTTCACCGAGAACAATTGGCTGCTCCTGGTGGAGTCCGTCACCAGTCACGGCCCGGTCGATGGCAAGCGCCACGCCGAACTCGCCAGACTCTTCGCGGATTCCAAGGCCGGGCTGGTGTTTGTGACGGCCTTCCCGAATCGCGCCGTCATGGGCCGATATCTCGGCGACATCGCATGGGAGACGGAGGTATGGGTGGCCGATGCGCCATCGCACCTGATTCACTTCAACGGTGTGCGCTTTCTCGGCCCCTACGCAAGCCAATAGCGTCCGGGGGCCAAGCGGTTTCCAGAATTTCCGTTGTGCCCGCATCGTCCTGGGCGGCATCGAGACCATGCACATGAGTCGCAAGGGGCAGATGCTTGCCTCCCCTGCTGAGCAATTCTATGCGTTGGTCGCGTAAAAACCAATGCGCCCCTGGCTTCGCTTCGGCGTAACTTCGTTATCGCGACTGAACTCCTTGGCGATGCCTGCGAGCAAGGGCTTAATTGGCGTAAGCGAGTCCCGAGCACCGTCTCGACGGTCGGAGGATAAATTGCCAGAGTAGAGCCCACCACTTCAAGTAGCGGGGACTACTTTGACCACAGAGGCACCGAAGAGAATCGGCCGCAAAGGCGTGCCGAATCATCCCATCGAATTCCGTCGGCAACTGGCAACGCTCGCCTGTGAGCCTGGCGTGTCGGTCGCACGCTTAGCGATGGAACACGGCCTGAACGCGAACCTGGTCTTCAAATGGCGCCGTTCGTTGCGCGCTGGCGAATATGATTCGATGAGCCTGCTGCCGGTCAAAGTGGAAACGCCAGCGACCGAGATCGCACTACCGGCGCCGACGCCAGTGCCGAGACCCGCGCCGACCGGCACCATCGAAATCAGCGTTGGCCATGCCCGCGTACGCATTGACGGCGTGCCCGATGAGAGCACGTTGACGCTGGTGCTTCGACTGTTGCGCGGCGGATCTGCATGATCGGCCTGCCCAGTCGCACGCGAGTCTGGCTGGCAGCAGGCGTGACCGACATGCGCTGCGGTTTCAACATGTTGGCGGCCAAGGTCCAGACCATATTGGAGCGAGATCCGTTCAGCGGTCACGTGTTTGTGTTCCGGGGCCGGCGCGGCGACCTGGTCAAGGTGCTGTGGTGGAGCGGCGATGGTATGTGCCTGCTGATGAAGCGGCTTGAGCGCGGTCGTTTCGTCTGGCCGCGCGCTGATGGCGGCGTGGTCTGCCTGAGCCAAGCCCAGCTGTCGATGCTGCTCGAAGGCATCGATTGGCGGCAGCCGGTCCGCACCACTGAACCGAGTTCAGCGTTGTAAACCATCCAGCGCCCGCGTAAACTGCGGGCATGACCACGGCGAACACCTATCCGGACGATATCGACGCGCTCAAAGCTTTGTTGCGTGAGCGCGATGCACATATCGGCCATCTGGAAGACCTGGTCGAATCGCACGAAGCTGTGGTGGCGACAGGCAAGGCCGAGATCGAACACCTGAAGCTGCTGATCGCGAAGCTGCGCCGCATGGCGTTCGGACGCAGTTCCGAGAAACTGGATCGCCAGATCGAACAGCTCGAATTAAAACTGGAAGATCTCGAGGCCGATGAAGGCGCCACACCCATCGAACTGCCGAAGACGCCGCGCACAGCGGCAGAGCAGATCCAGCGCAAGCCACTGCCGGACCATTTGCCGCGAGAAGTGCTGACGCATCTGCCTGAGTCAGGCAAAACCTGCACGGCCTGCGGTGCCACCATGAAGTTGCTCGGCGAAGACTTCTCCGAGCAACTCGAATACATCCCCGCCAGCTTCCGCGTGGTTCGTCATGTGCGGCCAAAGCTGGCTTGCGCATGCTGTGATCATATCGCCCAGGCACCCGCGCCGAGCCGCCCGATTGAACGTGGCCTGGCCGGCCCCGGCCTGCTGGCGCATGTGTTGGTGGCGAAGTTCGCAGACCACCTGCCGCTATATCGTCAATCCGTGATCTATGCACGCGAAGGCGTGGAACTGGATCGCTCGCTGCTGGCGAAATGGGTGGGCCACGGTGCGAACCTGCTGCAACCGTTGGTCGAGGCACTGCGCCGACACGTGATGGCGGCCACGAAATTGCATGCCGACGATACCCCGGTGCCGGTGCTCGCTCCCGGCAACGGCAAGACGAAGACGGGACGGTTGTGGGTCTATGTGCGCGATGACCGGAACTCGGGCGACATCACGGCGCCCGTAGTCTGGTTCACCTACACCCCGGACCGCAAGGGCGAGCATCCGCAGCAGCACCTGACCAAGTTCAAAGGCACGCTTCAGGCCGATGCCTATGGCGGCTACCAGAAGATTTACGAGCGCGGCGATGTCGTCGAAGCTGCGTGCTGGGCGCATGCGCGGCGCAAGTTCTACGACCTGCATGCCGCACGGCCGAATGCCCTGAATACCGAGGCGCTGGAGCGCATCGGCGCGCTGTACCGCATTGAAGACGAGATCCGGGGCCAACCGCTCGATGCCCGGCAGGTCCGTCGGCAAACGCATGCCAGACCACGGCTCGACGAACTCTACGCATGGCTAACCACCATGTCGGGAACGCTCTCGCGCAAATCCGACACGAGCCAGGCGATCCGGTATGCCCTGAACCGGTGGACGGCGTTGACGCGCTATTGCGATGACGGACACCTTGAAATCGACAATCTGCCTGCCGAGCGGGCGCTACGCGGTGTGGCTGTCGGCCGTCGCAACTACCTGTTTGCAGGCGCGGACTCGGGCGGCGAACGGGCCGCGGCGATCTACAGCCTGATTGGCTCGGCCAAGCTCAACGGCATCGACCCCGAGGCGTATCTGCGTCATGTGCTCGGGCGCATCGCGGATCACCCGATCAACCGGATCGAAGAATTACTGCCCTGGATGGTGACCATTCCCGTACAGTGAAGGGATAATGCCATCGACATTCCAGATACCGGAGATCAGATGGCCAAGTCGTTCCAGCGTTATACCCTGCACGTGCAATTGCTGCATATCGAGCCGCCCATCTGGCGTCGCGTCACGGTCGAGGGCCCCGACACCCTGCGCAAACTACATCACATCCTGCAAGCCGCCTTCGGCTGGGAAGACACCCATCTCCACGACTTCCTGATCGACGGCAAGACGTATGCCCAGCTCGATATAGACGCAGGACTGGAGTTCATGGACCTGACCAAGACGTTTGATGACCGGAAAGCCAAACTGAATAGAGTGCTCCGGCCTGACTCGCACATCATTTACCAATATGACTTCGGTGACGGTTGGTATCACCAGATCGTCGTCGAAGACATTGAAACGATTGAAGGCGAATCATGGGGCGAGTCCAGGGTTCTCGATGGCGCGCGTGCCTGCCCGCCCGAAGATGTCGGTGGTCCGCCCGGATATGAAGTGTTCCTGAGTACCTTGCGCGATAACCCGGACAGCGAGGAAGCCACACACTACCGCCAGTGGGTTGGTCCAGGGTTCGATTCAGAGCGACTCGATATACGTGCTGCCAATGCAGCATTGATGCGACTGGCGGCCAATCGATGGGGGAATCGATAGCCCGTCAAGACGGCTTGGGGGACACGCTTACTAATTGGCGGTGTGGCTGCGCGCTTCATCGACTGGGTGTCTAGCGTCAATTAGATTTGCCGGTGACGACACCTAGAATTGCCGCCCTATGCCGGCTCCGCAGCGTTGTCGGAGCCCGCTTGTTTTGTGGCAGCGACGTTAGCCCGGTAGCTCTCCACGTCCACGAGATCGAGCACGACGCGGTGGTGCACGACACGATCAATTGCCACCATGGTCGTCATCGGATCCTTAAAAATGCGCTCCCACTCCGAGAACACCAGGTTGGTGGTGATCACCACGCTGCGTCGCTCGTAGCGCTCGGCCAGTAGCGTGAACAGCACTTCCATTCCGTCGCGGTCGTGCTGGACGTAGCCGATGTCATCGAGAATGAGACACTCGAAGCGATCGAGCTTGGCCAGTTCCTGCGGCAGGCGCAGATCCCGTTTGGCGGCCAACAGGCGCTGCACGAGGGCTGCGGTCGGAGAGAACAGTACCGGGCAACCAAGTTCGACCAGGGTGTGTCCTAAGAGGCCAGTTCAAAAATCGTGAGAGGGGCTGTTAACTTTCGAGGCGACCTGTCAAGCTCAGGTATCCAGCCAACGGGGACTGAGGGAATGCAAGCGCCGATCATTGACGACGATTTGTGGCAACTGATCGAATCGTTACTGCCAGAGGTGAAGCCTCGCGCGAAAAGCGATCCTGGTCGCCCGCGCGTGCCCGATCGAGCAGCACTCGATGGCATCTTGTTCGTGCTCAAGACCGGCATTCGCTGGAACCATTTGCCGACCCGCCTGGGCTTCGGTTCAGGAGCCACTTGCTGGCGACGATTGAACGCCTGGCAGAAGGCCGGCGTATGGGAGCAGCTACACGAGTTACTGCTGGACAAACTGCGCGCAGCTGGCCAAATCGATCTCTCACATGCCGCCGTCGATTCGTCGTCGGTGCGTGCTGTTGGGGCGGGCGAAAAACTGGCCCGAACCCCACGGATAGGGCGCGACCCGGTTCCAAGCACCACCTCCTCGTAGACGCCAACGGTATCCCAATCGTCGCGATCCTCACCGGCGCGAACGCCGCCGACGTCACACAGCTGCTGCGCCTCGTTGACGAGATTGCACCGATTCGCGGTGTTCGCGGCCGCCCGCTTCAGAAGCCCGGTATCGTCCATGCCGATCGCGGCTACGATTCCACCCGGCACCGGCGCGCACTGCGCGAGCGAGGCATCAAACCTATGATCGCCAAGCGTCGGGCCGAACACGGCAGCGGGCTGGGCAAATATCGTTGGCTCGTTGAGCGCACCCACTCCTGGCTCCATCGTTTCCGGCGGCTTCGCATCCGCTTCGATGGGCGCGCCGATATTCACGAAGCATTCCTCAAACTCGGCTGTTCTCTCGTCTGCTGGAACATCCTCAGAAACACTCAACTGACTTTTTGAACTGGCCTCTAAGGGTCCGTGCGGGGGGCATCGCAACGCCCTTACGAAAAAATCTGTCGAACCCGGGAAATGAGGGAGGTAAAGAGGTTCGTGGGGGCGGCAATTGGCCTGACGTGTGGCACCACCGGCGCCGGCAGGCGCTCGGGGCCGGCTTGTCGGGCGCCAGCCCCTGCGCCCACAGAACCTGCGTCTACACGGGGTTCCGCCTTCGCTTCCGCGTCCGTCAGCAGATCATATGCGGATTGTCCGCGCAGCAGATCCCCCGGTCGCAGCGGGCGGCCCAGCACGATGTGGTTGGTGCCGAACTTGATCATGTTTTCGGCCGCCTCCACGGTCATGAGATCCCAGCTCGGTGGGTCCTCGTTGTTTTTGCGGATCAGGCACCACTCCACGTCCTGCTTCACGTCGAAGGTGACCAATGTCACGGGGCACGAGGACAGATTGAAGTAAATCCTGTGCTTACCAATTTTGAAGCCGGTCTCAGCAGACAAGTCGGACTCGTGCTCTGCGATTACATTGATGATAAGCCGATTCAGCGTTTCATCGGGCTTCTGGGCGTTAAAGGCGTCTCTGACGACCGGGTCCGCGCTCCGGACCGGCTTATAAGCCTCCGCCTGCGCCCGCCCCATCAACACCATGACGCGTTCACCCTCATCGGGCAGCCCGGCCCTCCTAAAGTATTCTGCGGCTTCCTCGTAGTGGTAGGCGGCACGCTCGTGATCGCCTGCCTCACTAGCGCGCCCGCCGTCGGACGCCTGCCGCGCCGCAGCCGTCTGATAGGCGACGGTGATCCTCTCAAGAACGGCGGTAGCCTGCACGTGCAGACCCGCCTTCTTCAAGGCATCCGCAGCGTCCTTGTACGCGATTTCGGCAATCTCCGGACTGCGAGAATGCTCGGCTCTGCGCACGTAGAGGTTTGCGGCCGTCAGATAGGCCGCGTTGGCCTGCTCGCGGGCGGCGTCGGCCTGCGCGTCCAAACCAAGCGCCGTATAGAGGTCCGCGGCCGCCGCATAGGCGTCTGCAATCCACCCATACTTGGTGGCGGACGGATCGGGGGCCGCCCTCTCCCTCTTCAGAACAGCGTCTGCATACGTTACCCACGCGTCTGCGGCCTGCCCGGGCTGATTTTCCGCCGCACATGCTTTTGCCACGGACCTTAAGGCGTTTGCGGCCAAGTCGGGCTCTTGCGCCAGCGCATAGACGCGTGCGGCATTGCGGAAGGCGTCGATGACCGCTGCCAGGCCCAGCGCCTTGTTATGGGCCACATTGTCGTAGACCTTTGCGGGCGACTTCAGGAGCTCGGTCGCCATTTCACTTTGCGGATTGATTTTGGAGTGGATCGCCGCAGCGTCTTCGAGGGCGCGTCCAGCCAGCAAATCCTGGCGCCTATTGAGATGCTCTTTTGCGAGTCGCACGTAGGAATCCACAATTTTCCCGTGAGCGTGTTTGGCCCAACTGCCCGACCCGGCCTTTTCGAAGGCGATCTTGGCGCTCTGGTAGGCATAGGTGGACTGCGCGTGGCGATTCGTCGTTTCGGCCGCCTCCCCGCGGAAATGCTCGGGCCACGCATACCTTGCGATCTCCGTGTAGGCGTGTCCAGCCAACTTGTAGGCCGCTTTGGCCTGGTCCTCCAGGCCAAGCCTCTGGCACGCCTCTGCATACGTCTCGTAGGCCTCTGCGGCCTGAGCGAAGCACCGTGCGACGTTCACGGACTCTTTCCGATTGATAGATACATAGCCGGCGATCAGAGCCCTGTCGTGTTCCGCGAGGAATTCCGAAAACTCGTTTATTCCCGAGCCGCCGGCCACGGTTTGCAGCAGATCCGTTTGCCCTGTGGCCGAGAGCGCGTTAATCAACGTCATCTGTGCCGATGCGCGTTCCAGCGGGATGAACTGCGTTGTCTTTTGCGCCTGGCCGGCGCGCGCGTACAGGGCCAGCGCCATGAAGGCGGCCACCTTCGCAGCTTTATTACCGCCCGTAAGCACCCGGTCGAGGAAGCGCTCCAGCGCTCCCATATGGGTCAACTCCGCAAACGCGTCCCTGACGGAGTCACGACTTTCGAAATCCACTCTGTCGAGCACGACCTCGCACTTATTGAGGTTTTTGTCGGCAACGAACGAGGAGCCATGCGTGTAGTGGCGGGTTTTGAGATTGTTATCGACAGGCATCAGAACGCTTCAGGAACGGGCATCAGCGACGCGGGTTATCACGACAAGGAACGACAGATGACCGCCCCTGGTGCGGGCGGCGACAAAATGACGGCGAAAGCAGACGAGCGCGCACACAGGATGCCCGGCATGAACGCGGCAGACGTTTGGCGGTGATTGTGAGGGTTGCAGGCGAAGCCGCTCTCAGGCGAACACCTGATATGGCGTTGCCATGATGCCGCACGCGCCGCCCTGCGCGTTCTGCGCGGACAAAAGCAGTGCCCCGGCTGCCAACAGACCTCGCACTCAAACAAAAATCTGACGGATGCGCATCAATGTTCCCCCATGCTGAGGCGCTAGCTTCAACCGGCGGTCGGGGGCGGCTTGTCGTGCGCCAGACGCTACGCCCTCAGCGCCTGTGTCCGCAGAGCCTGCGCCCACACTTTGTTGCGCCTGCCGCTTCGTCAGAAGATTCAGCACGGCTTGCCCACGCAGCAGGTCCCCTACCTGCAGGGTTCCGTCGCACTATGGATAGTCAGGTAGATTCTACAGTTTCAAGCACCGGGAACCCAGTCGATGAAGCGCGCAGCCAAACCGCCGAAAAAGCCCTGCCCACAGGCATCGCCAAGGTCCTGAAGCGGTTGCACTACCCGTTGGAGGTTATGTTGCAGTGCGTGCGCTGGTACGTAGCCGATTCGCTGAGCTCGCGAGATCTGGAGGAAATGATGGCCGAGCGAGGCGTGGCGCTGGACCACTCGACGATCCATCGCTGGGTGATCAAGTGGCTGCCGGTTTTCGAGAAAGCGATACGTCGCCGCCTGCGCCCAGTCGGTGAGAGCTGGCGCATAGACGAGACCTATATTCGGGTCAGAGGCCAGTGGAAATACCTCTACCGGGCGGTGGACAAGGCGGGCCACACCATTGACTTTCTGCTATGCCCACGCCGCGATACCGCCGCCGCGCGCCGGTTCTTCGAAAAAGCCACCGCCGGGCGGGGCACGCCGACGACCGTCACCGTTGACAAAAGCGGGGCGAACCGCGCCGCGCTGCAGGCGCTGGGCGCCCAGCGCGAGACGCCCATCGAAATCCGCCAGAACAACTACCTGAACAACCTTGACGAGCAGGACCACCGCGCGATCAAACGGCGCCTCAGACCGATGCTGGGTTTTCAGAATTTCCGTTGTGCCCGCATTGTCCTGGGCGGCATCGAGGCCATGCACATGATTCGTAAGGGGCAAATGCTTGCCCCCAAGGGACGCCGTGCGTCCTCTGCTGAGCAATTGACCTGCCTTGGAGTTTTCGGACCAGTTGAAACTTGAGAGAATGGCTTCCATGATCCGCTTGGGTTTTCTGTGCCAAATCCGGAGCGAGTTTTTCGGCGTATCGGGTCAAGTCGGCCCGGGTAAAAACACCAATTGTCGGGCGGATTCGGCCGGCGCCAGCTCTTTGAGAGCTGAGTGAGGCCGACTCTCGTTGTAGTCCCCGCGCCATGCCTCGATAGTCGCTTTCGCTTCGCCCAGCGTCTCGAACCAATGCAAGTTCAAACACTCATCACGGAATGATCCGTTAAATGTCTCAATGTGGCAATTGTCCGTGGGCTTTCCTGGGCGACTGAAATCGATTTTCGACTTGTTGTGATATGCCCACATGTCAAGCAATCGCCCGGAAAACTCACTGCCGTTGTCTACGAAAATATGCCGAGGAGCGCCGCGTCTGGCCGCGATACGATTGAGCGCCGACACCACATGCTCTCCCCTCAACCGTTGACCAACTTCGATGGCCAGAGCTTCTTTCGTGAATACATCGTAAGCCGTCATTAAAGGACGCCCTATCGCGGTAGCTCGACAGGGGTCAAGCTTGCGTCCGCAAAGACTTTTGCGGACGCAAACATGAATGAACTCAACGAAACCGACTGTTTCCCGCTGCGGGTCGTACGCATACGTTCGAACGGCAAACGTGACTACGACCCCATCGCCAAGCGGCGACTGGTCGAGCTATGCCGTCGGCCGGGCGTGTCGATTGCCCGGCTGGCGCTTAAGGCCCAAATCAACGCCAACCAACTGCGCAAGTGGATTCGTGAGCACAAACGGGGAGGTGCCGTTATGACGCCCGTCACCGAGCCTGTGACCTCGACATTCGTACCGATCGCCTGCACACCACCCGCTACTACGATTGAGTCCTCTGCACCTGAGCCGCAAATCATCGCCAGCGTGCATGTGCGTCTGCCCAATGGCGTGCAGCTCGATCTCGAGAAATCAGATCTGGCCCAGTTGACGGCGGTTATCGAGACGCTCGGGAGGTTGCCGTGTTCCGGTTCGACGAAGCGCTAAAAGTGTACCTGCACCGCGAACCCGTGGACTTCCGTCAGAGCATCAACGGTCTGTCGATACGGGTGGAGCAAGCCATGCGCCTGAATCCGATGGCCCCGGCGCTGTTCGTGTTTGGTAATCGGCGGCGAGACCGCATCAAGATTCTTGGCTGGGGCGGCAACGGCTTCTGGTTGCTGATGAAGCGACTCGAGGCCGACCGGTTCATCTGGCCCGGGGGCGATGACGTCGTGACGCTCAGTATCGAACAGCTGCACTGGTTGCTCGAAGGAATCGATCTGTCCGTGATTCAGAAACATCCTCAGCGCCATTACCTGCGCATGAGCTGAACGTCGCGCTTACCGCATGGTCAAACTGGCCATGCCAGAAAACACCATCATGCTCAGCGCCGCAGAATATCAGGCGCTGATCGCCGCCAGTGCCGAGCGCGACGCCTTACGAGGCGAGCTTCGGTTCGTGACGGCGCAGCGTGACCTCGCACAGGAGAAGCTTCGCGCCTACAAACACGAACTGTTCGGCGCATCGAGTGAAGCCCGTCATGCCGACCAACTCGGTCTATTCAACGAAGCCGAGTCGCTGGCCTCAAGCACTGGCTCCGCGCGCGAAGAATTGCCGGGCACAACCGTCACCGCCCACACGCGCAGCAAACGCGGGCGCAAACCGCTCGATCCAAACCTGCCGCGCGAAGTCGTTCGACACGAACTGCCCGCATCTGAGCAGTTCTGCTCGCACGATGGCCACGCCCTAGTGGTAATTGGCGTCGAGACGAGCGAACAACTGGATGTGATTCCCGAGCAGGTTCGTGTGATCCAGCATCCGCGCGTCAAATGTAAGCGGTCCGCGAAAAACGTCCCTCAGAGAAAAATCACGAGGAACGTGAGGTGTGACAACGCAGCGAGTCAGCGGAGATCGGCAGGCATTTTCCATGGCAGCAGGGCGTCGTAGTCGTCGACGCTCTGCGCCAGTGGCAGACGCTGGAACAGCCAGGTGAGATAGCGATACGGATCGATGTCGTTCGCTTTGCAGGTCTCGACGAGCGAATAGAGGTTGGCGCTGGCGTTCGCGCCATCCACGGTGTCAGAGAACAGCCACGAGCGACGGCCGACGCAGAACGGTCGAATCGAGTTCTCGCAGGGATTGTTCGAGATGGGCCAACTGCCATTCTCGACGTAGCGCACCAGCTTGGGCCACTGTGCACGCAGGTAGGTAAGCGCCTTGCCGAGCAAGCCCTGCGGCACAACACCGGGCGATTGCTCAAGCATCAGTGCGTGGATGACGTCGAGCACCCGAACGCTGTATCGTCGTCGCAATCGCTGTCGTCGCTCGGCCTCCCACATTTCAGTGCGCGCCTCGGCGGCAAACAGCTTGCCGATCAACTTGATGAAGCGCGTCGCAAGCAGTTCAGGAGTACGCGCGACTTTCGGTACGTTCTCCTCCGCCTTGACGAAGTAGCGTCTGGCATGAACCCAGCATCCGAGATGCACGAGTTGGTAACGCCGCGCGATATCGTTATAGGGCTCGTAGCCGTCTGTCATCAGCACTGCCCCCTGACGGATGTCAGTGAACAGCCTGTCAGCCAGTTTGGCGCCGCGTCCGGGCGTGTAGGTGAAACACCGGATCGGCGTTCCCGACCCCGTCATCTGCGACCAGAGATAGCTCTTCGATTGCGCTCGTCGGTTTTCTTCTTTGAGCACCTGGAACGTGGTCTCGTCACAATAAACGATCCCGGCCTCGAGCAGTGCATCACGCATCAGGTTGATCACCGGCTGCGTGGCGAGACCGACGCGGACCATACTCGCGGCAAGCGTGTTCGACGAGATGTCACCGCCGAAGCGGCGCAGCAGGCCAGCCTGGCGGTACAGGGGCATGCCGAACTGATACTTGCCGGTGGCAATCCACGCGAGCGCCGATTCGGTAAGCAGCCCACGCGCAATGATGCGCGGCGGTGCCGGAGTGACCTTGATGCCCAGATCGCAGCATGGGCATGCGTACTTGACGCGCTGGTGCTGGATCACACGAAGCTGCTCCGGGATCACGTCGAGTTGCTCGCTGACTTCGACGCCGAACTCGACGAGTGCATGGCCATCGTTCGCACAGAAACGTTCAGCTTCAGGCAATTCGTGCCGCACGACCTCGCGCGGTAGGCTCGGATCGAGCGGCTTGCGCTTGCCGCGCTTCTTGCGTGTGTGCGCAGCGACCGTCGACTCCGGAATATCTTCCCGCGCGGGGGCGCTGTTCTTGCCAAGCACTTCGGCTTCGTTGAACAAGCCGAGCTGATTGTCGCCCCGCGCCTCACTCTTTGCACCGAACAGCTCGCGGCGATAGGCCAGAAGCCGTTCTTCGGCGAGATCGCGCTCTGCCGTCACGAGCCGAAGAGCACTGCACAATGCCTCTTTTTCTTCTCGTAGCGCACGAGCGGAATCGCGCTCGGCAAGCAGCGCTTTCAGTTCATCGGCGGTGATCGTGACGTTGATCGGCATGCGCGATTAGACCGGAATGCCACTTGCCTGTTTCAGCTTACCCGCAGATATTCTTGCCGCGTATGACGCCGGATCGCGGTGATGTCGTCGCCGTCGAGCAGCGCGTGCAGCACATCGGTCGTCATCGTGACGACATCGGTCTTGTTGTCGGGCCAGATGAAGCTGCTAGCTTCCAGGCGTTTCATCAATAGCCAGAAACCGCTACCGTCCCATCCAAGAATCTTGATCCGGTCGCGACGCCGGTTGCCAAAGATGTAGAGCGAGCCGTCCATCGGGCCCAGTTGCATCGACTGCTCGACGAGGATCGACAGGCTGTTCATGCCATAGCGGAAGTCGACCGGATCGCGGTGCAGGTAGACCTTCAGGCCTTCGTCGAACCGGAACACGGCATCCTCCCCAGAATCTGGACCAGGGTGGTCAGCTCCTCGATCGACGCGATGGCGCGCCCCATCTCGAGCTCGACACCGTTGGCCAGGCGCACATGTAGTTCGAGTTGCATCGACACAGCCGACGGTGCTGGCACCGGCGCAGATGCGGCTGGCGTCGAAACGACCGGTACGAAAGCCGGAGACGCCGCGGTGGCTGGAGCGAGACTGCGCGAATCCGGCAAGTCGATGGTCACGCTCTCGATCTCGCTCGACAAAAGCCCGTCGTCATCTCCAGCGCGTTTCCTCGGCAAGATGCCTTGCTCACGCGCCATCAGGTACTTCGTGATCCATTTGCGCAGCAGGTTGGCATTGACCCCGTGCTCTTGTGCCAGCCTCGCCACCGATACGCCAGGTCGCAATGCCGCTTCGATCAGTGCCTGTTTGCTTTTCTCATCGTAACGGCGGCGGCCGTCGCGACTTTGTCGAACGACTCTCAACTCTGAGTCTTTGTCAGCCATAGGTGTCCACCTCAATAGTGAACTGAACCCCAGAAGTTGGACGGTGGTTGAACGAATTTCACGCGAAGCGAATCCGGTATTCGACGGGGCTTAGGCCTTTGAGCTTCAGCTTGATCCGATCGTGATTGTAGTACCGGATGTAGTGATCAATGCCTGCTTGCAGCTCCTCTACGCTGCGGAATGTCTCCAGGTAATAAAGCTCCGACTTTAACGTGCCGAAGAAGCTTTCCATCGCGGCATTATCAAGGCAATTACCTTTTCGCGACATGCTTTGCTTCGCCGCGTGTGCGTCAAGCAGCCGCCGATATTCGGGCATTTTGTATTGCCAGCCCTGGTCCGAATGCAGCATCGGCCGGTCATCAGCTTTCAACCTGCTAAAGGCTTTCTTGAGCATCCCGCCAACCATGCCGAAAAGTGGTCGAGAGGACATCTCGTACGAAACGATTTCGCCATTGAAGAGATCTAGCACGGGAGACAGGTACAGTTTCCGACCGCCCACGTTGAACTCGGTCACATCTGTCACCCACTTTTCATTTGGCCGATTGGCATAAAACTGACGCGCCAGGTCGTTTGGGGCAACGTGTCCGAGTTGACCTTTGTAGGAACGGTATTTCTTCACTCGTACCCGGCATCGCAACTGAAGCTGCACCATCAGTCGGCGAACCGTCTTGTGATTCACGAGGTCACCACCACGGCGGACAGCAGCCGTGATACGACGATAGCCATAACGCCCTTTGTGCCGGTCAGACAACTCCCGAATCTTCAACTTCAAGTCGGCATATTTGTCATTTCCCTGCAACGTCCTTTGCTGATAGTAGAACGTGCTGCGGGCAAGGCCGGCTAGCTGCAGCAGACCGGCAAGCGGGTAATGTTGCCTCAGCTCAAGCACGATCAGCGTCCGCTCTTTTGCGGTTGCCGAGCATTCGCCCGAACCAAGGCCTCGAGCTTTTTTAGATATGCATTCTCCATTCGGAGACTCTTGAGCTCGTCGATCAGATCCTGTCGACTGCGGTCATGGTCGGAATTCGGTTGCTTTGCTTGGTCAGAGGAGGCTTTTGACATCGTCTTGCGGCGCTCTCTGGGCACTCGCCCGAGAGCTTTCGGACCGCCTTGATTGAATTTATCTTCCCACTCGCCAATCACGTTGAAGCGGCGGATGTTGAACAGTGCTGCAGTTTGACGCTGCGACAAGCCTTCTTCGCGCATCCGCTTCAGCACCGAAAGTTTGAATTCAGCACTGAAATTCGTGGGAATCCGCTTCTTCGTTCGCACGCCTTCTTCACCATGAGCCCGATAGCCGGCAATCCATTGACGCAACGATGAAACATTGACGCTATGCCGTTGGGCAACCGCTTTTAGGCCGGCCTCGCCGCTGCAGTAATCTCTAACGGCCGCCAACTTGGCTTGATCCGTGTATTTTCCCATAAACTCTTCAGGTCGGAGTCCAACCTTCGGGGTTCAGTTCAATAGTAGGTGGACACCTATGCTCCTCCATCACCAGGACCTTGGGTAGACGTCGTTACCGGACCGCTTACAATACATCGACAATTGTCAGCGCGCGAAACTTCGAGCCATCTGCGAGTTGATCGGCGACGAAATCCATACTCCAGGCATCATTCGGTTTGCGCGGCATGATTTTCTGCACGCGCGTGACGACCGTCTTGCGGCGCTTGGGAAGTTTCGATCGTAATTGCAATTGCTCTTCGCAATACAGCCGATATGCTTGATCCCTGCCCAACTGCCAGCCTTCACGCCGCAGCAGTACATGCACGCGCCGATAGCCATAGCGCACCCGCGTATAGGCAATTTCGCGCATGCGGGCACGAAGCTCGGGCGAGGATCTTTCACGCTTTGGTAGTACTGCGTGCTGCGAGGTTGCTTCACCAAACGACAGGCCCGCCTCATTGTCAATCCATAGTGGCTTATCACGTAATCCACTACGTCTTTCCTCAGCGCGGGCCGGGCCACTTTTTTGAAGCAACATCCTGCAGAATGGCCTTGTCCAGGCTTAGCTCGGCCACTAGGGTCTGTTTACATTTGTTGAAATGTGTTTACATCTCGTCTTTTGCGCGAGCGAGACAAGATGATTCGAACGTTGTTGAGCGACGAGGTATGGGCGCGAATCAAATCGGTATTGCCGGGCAAGGAAGGCGATCCTGGGCGAACGGCGGTCGACAACCGCTGGTTTGTCGAAGCCGTCCTGTGGATCGGCCGAACCGGCTGCCCGTGGCGTGATTTGCCCAAGGCCTTCGGGCGGTGGCACACGGTGTACATGCGCTTCTCGCGCTGGCGGCGCAATGGTGTCTGGGAGCGCGTGGTGCACGCCCTAGCCGACGAAACGGAAATCAGATGTGTGCTGATCGACTCAACCATTGTGCGTGCGCACCAACATTCAGCCGGTGCTCGAAAAAAAGCGGCCCGCAAGCACTCGGCCGCTCCCGCGGAGGACTGACAACCAAGCTGCACCTGGCCGTCGATGAAGCCGGACGTCCTCTGCGAATGATCGTTACCGAGGGACAAGTTTCCGATATTTCGCGCGCGAATGAACTGGTTGAGCACTTGCGCACCGGTGCAGTCATCGCTGACAAGGGTTACGACTCGGATGCCTTCGTCAACACTATCCGGGCTACTCGTGCGAAGGCCGTTATCCCGCCGCGCTCAAATAGAAAGACCAAGCGTCGGTACAGCCGAAAGCTGTACCGAACTCGCAATATCGTCGAACGATTTTTCGGTCGTATCAAACATTTTCGTCGTGTCGCCACTCGCTATGACAAGCTCGCACAGAACTATCTCGCCTTCGCTTCCCTTGCCTGCGCGTTCGGGCCGCTGGTGAGAATGTGAACAGAACCTAGCTTCTCGAGCCGTGCGTTCTCGTCTTGCAACTGTTTGAGCTCGCGTACCTGATCTGACCGCATACCGGCGTATTGCTTCTTCCAGCGATAAAACGTCTGCTCCGAAATACCGACGTGACGGATGAAATCGGCCACCGGCATACCCAACTCGGCCTGCTTCAGTACCGCCACGATCTGCTCGACTGAAAAGCGCTTACGTTTCATAGCAAACTCCTCCTTTTTCCAAGGGGAAAGTTTGCCGAAAAACTAACGTCCTAGGTGGTCCAGATTTCTCATTGCAGATCATGGTCGGGGCCGGCTCTCGCCGGCTTTGCTCGGTGTGCCTTCGTCAAGCAGCATTCTCAGCTAAACGGCCACCACCTTCTCATATTCCCAACGATTCCACCGTACACCAGATTCGACAATAACTCTCATGCCAGCGTCTGGGTGGTTTTTCGAGGTGCCCGAGTGTGTAATGGAATGCCCTATATCTCCATCACACCGACGACATTCATGTCGGGGAAGATCAAGACGTCAGGCATTTCAATACGTGAATCGTCGTATATGCCTCGCATATCTCTATCCTTAATAAAATCAAGCTCGTTACTCACTACTTCCCTGCCGTTCTTATTTACAATTTCTTCCCAAGCTTGTTTGCAGCTAAATTCTTCCCCTTCCAGAACATCGTCAAATTTCGAATTGGAGTGCATTGTTAGTAGATCGGCATAAGTTAAATTACACTTAGCCAAAGTCACAATAAACTCCTTGAGGTCAGCCAAAGTTGACGGCTCCGTCCTCTCAAAACCTTGAAACATAAGCTGATGATCTGCCGCTGGATTTTTGCCGATGCAAATTAAATTATGAGAATTCATTGTGGCCGCAGGGTGAAACACGCGAGCATTTACGGCTTCAATATAAAGGATGTCACCTTTATTAATTTGATTAACGGATTTCACGGCAATTTTTAGGCCAATTTCTTCCAATAACTTATTGACGTTCGATGCGTCTAAGGAAAATTTTCCGCCAAGCTTGCTGGACAACAATTCGTTAAAACGCTCATCGCCAAGCTCATCCCTCAAAGATAAAGTCATGCACAGATTAACAAACAACGCGCAATCCAACACAAAAGGATCGTGAGCAATCAACTTATTCAAAGCCCCAGATAAATCCTTACCTTCATAGATATAAGCGATGCTTCCATCTTCTTCTATTTTCTGCCGCATCCCCTCAATCCCCTTACTTAAGACGTCCTGATATATTTTATATATTTTTCTATTTTCTTCGCAAAGATTTTTAAAGTTACCTGCTTTTCTATCGGCGCCATTTGAGCTAAGAAATTCGTCCTCGTATCTAAGGTTATTTTTTTTATTTAACTCGCCAACATAGTGAATCATTCTATTTCTAAATCGACTATTCTTCAATGATTCATAACTAGTTTTTTTGTCTACTGGCTTTATTTCTATATCGGTATCGGCAAATTTTTTAATTACAATTTCTTTGATCTCACTCGCCCTTGCCGGTGAGTCGTTATCAAAACTGTGAAATTTGACATTTACACACTTGCATTCAGGATTTTTTTTCAAAAAACTCTTAATATTGCCCTCTATTATTTCGGCTATTTTTGCAGTGGCAACGTCAGAGCCCACATTCAAAGAATAGAATCCTGGATTGTTTTTGCACGAGTCGGTCTTCTGAATTTTTTCTTCCGTTGAAGGATCTCCATCATGAAAATATAAGTGGGCCGTATTGGTGCACCCAATAGAAGAAGCCTCGTCATTCGGATCTTGTTTTTGGTATATGGATTTGTATCCGCCTATATTCATTGAAGTGAACATATGAAAACCCCTATTGAAAAATTAACTAGGAAACCAAAAGGCATTATTGATTAGAAACACATGAACTTTAATCAAGCGGCATAGCGAATTGGCTGGTATTGTCAGGTTGTTCGGATGGGCGAGGTGGGAGGATAGAATGGCGCCTCCATTTCCACAATGTGTAATAGCCTAGACTAAATCTGACAGCTGTCGGTTTCTCCCGGGGCGCAGCGTTGTTCGTCGCATCCAGTGACGGCAACGTTGCGGTCCCTGAACCGCAAGGAGTCCACCATGACGCAACCTCAGAAAGTCATTCGTGCCAAAGTCGGAATTCTCGAGCTAGCCCGCCAACTCGGTAATGTCAGTCAAGCGTGTGGCGTGATGGGCTATTCACGCGACAGTTTTTACCGATTCAAAGAACTGGACGAGACGGGCGGCGAAGCCGCCCTGCAGGAAATCTCTCGGCGGCGCCCGCAGCCCAAGAATCGCGCGGATCCGCAGGTCGAAGCCGCAGTGGTCGAGCTGGCCCTGGAGTTGCCCGCCTGCGGCCAGATCCGCATCGCCAATGAGGGGCTCAAGCGTCATGCGCTGCACGTCTCGCCTCAGGGCGTGCGCAGCATCCGGCTACGTCACGACCTCGAGACCATGAACAAACGCCTGACGGCGTTGGAGGCCAAATCTGCGCAGGAAGGGCTGGTGCTCACCGAGACCCAACTCGCCTCGCTCGAGCGGGCCAAGCTTGAGAAAGAAACGCACGGCGAATTCGCGTCAGAGTGTCCCGGCTACTGCGGCGCTCAGGACACCTTCTACGTCGGCACGCTCAAAGGGGTGGGCCGGGTCTACCAGCAGACGTTCGTCGATACCTACTCGAAGGTCGCATTCGCCAAGCTCTACGATCGCAAGACGCCACTGCCGGCGGCTGATCTGCTCAACGACCGCGTTCTGCCATTCTTCGATAGCCACGGCATCCCGCTTATGCGCATCCCGACCGATCGTGGCACCGAATATTGCGGTAACCCCGAGCATCACGAGTATGAGCTCTATCTGGCGGTGAAAAACATCGACCACACCCGTACTCGGGCCAGCTCGCCCCAGACCAACGGCATCGTCGAGCGGTTGCACAAGACGATGCTCAACGAGTTCTATCGCATCGCCTTTCGCAGAAAAATCTACGACTGCATCCCCGCACTGCAGGCCGACCTCGACCACTGGCTTGACGAGTACAACACGCGGCGAGAACATCAAGGTCGATGGTGCTATGGCAAGACGCCCATGCAGACTTTCCTCGATTCTCTCTCGCTCGCCAAGGAGAAACTCATTCCTCATTCAGCTGCCGTGGCCGCTTAATCCTTCCGACTACCTCTCAGATCAAGTCTCAGCTAATACACCTTAACGTGCATGAATTCGTCACGCTATACGACCTCCGAGAAAAAATGACGGCTTGGCAGCACGACTACAACCATCATCGTCCCCACAGCTCGCTCGGCCATCTGACCCCAAGCGAGTTCGTCCAAAAGTGGTCAGTACAACCCAAAGAGGCAGCCCCTCTCCAGTTTTAAACTGTCCAGTTTCCGCGGGCACTTCACTCAGCCCCTAACGGCATAACTTTCCCGTCCAACTTTACGGAGTCAGTGCAAGCTCACGTTGTTGTAGTGGTATTTTTCGAAATCGGCATCAATAAAATCAAATAGTTGTGCGTTTAACTGTCGAACTCAAGTGGCCCGGCGCTGTTTCACGGACGACCTGGTCTGCGTGGGCTGAATTTTCCCGCGCCAACGCAACTACGGCCGACTCATCGGGCAGACCCGCGCGCCGAAAAGCAGCTGCGGCCAGTGCGAACTGACCCGCTTGCATGTACTCGGCTGCGACCCGCGCGTAGGCGTCCTGCTCGGTCAGGCCAGCTTGCCGGTAGGCGTGTACGGCTTTCTCGGTCGACCCCGCAAGTACGTAGGCGTGTGCGGCTCGCTCGCGCCAACGCACAGCATCGTGCGGTTCAATCGCGCGCTCTCCCGCCTCCATATACTTGTCCCCGGCCCTCTCGAAGTCCTCTGCGGCGCGCTCGGGCCGCCTCAGCGCCAAGTAGGCTTTGGCGGCCTGCTCGTAGCTAAATGCGGCCATCGAGACAAGATCTTTGGCCGCGTAGGCTGCGACCTTCTGCCAGGCGTGCGCGGCCCGCAGGTACTGATGATCCTGCATGAACGCTCGTGCGACCCGCTCGTAGGCTTCAAGCTCGGTCAGGCCGGCCTCCCGGTAGGCATGTTCGGCCAGTTCAGGCCGACCCGCCCGCACGTAGAAGTATGCGGCCCGCTCGCGGCAACGCACCACCTCGTACCGACCAATGGCACGACTGCCCGCCTCCATCAGCTGGTCTCCGGCTAACTCGAGGGCTTCTTCGGCCTGATCGCCCCGCCCCCCCTCCATAGCGTAAGCGTAGGCGACATGTTCGTAGGCGTCGACGACATGTTCGTACGCGTCGGCGGCCTTCTCATGCCAATTTTGCTGCGAGTAAATTTGCGCGGCCTGCTCATAAAGTTTTGCGGCCCGCTCGTAAAGTTTTGCGGCATGCAGGTACATCCCCGACGCCATGTAACATGTTGCAGCGCTTGAACAGGCTCTTGCAGCGGCCCCGAACTCACCTGTTCCCTCGTAGAGTCCTGCGGCCCTCTCGAGGACTCGTGCAGCCTCCGCGTCCAACTCATTCCGCATAGAGACGGTTGCTTGGACCTCGAGGGAGGCCGCGCCAGCGTGCTGCAACTGATGACCCTGCCTGAAGGCTGTTTCGGCATTCGTGAACGCTATTTGGGCCGACACGCGCCGTTTCGCCTGCGTGTAGAAATATGCTGCCTCGTGCCAAGCGAGGGCAACCAAGTATTCCATAGGAGGAACACATCGCTGGTAGGCTTTCGCGCAGCTCTCAAGGGCACCTGCGCTCTGCACGTGCTTCCCCTGTTTCGCGTAGACACCTGCCAGCGACCTGTAGGCGATTGCGACCGAATGGTGGTCTCCCGCCTCCGAGTGAGCTTTTGCGGCCATCGAGTAAGCTTCTTCGGCATGCGTAAACTGACGCGTCTGGATGAAGATGAGTGCAGCAAAGGAGTAGGCTACTCCGGCCCGCTTATGCTGCCCCGCTTCCGAGAAGGCTTTCGCGGCACTCCAATAGGCTCGTGCGGCCATCCCCAACGCTTCGTCAGACCGTTCGAACAGCGCCGCGTGCTCATATGAAGTTGCGGCCTTCTTATAGCTTTTTCCTGCCTCATCGTGCCAATCGGCTCGCGCAAGGGCTTTGGCGCCCCTCGTGTAAAGGTCCGCGCACACGGCGAAGACGCGTGCTGCCTGCTCGTGCAGCTTCTGCTTCTCGTAGTCTTGCGCGGCCTTGCTCAAGGCCTTTGCGGCCTCATTAAAGATGGCTTCGGCCGGCTCGCGTAAACCTCTCTCCAGGTAGGCGCCTGCCACCGCCGCGGAGGTGTCTGCCACCGCTGCGTAGGCGCCCACGACGTTCTCGTGCAGTTGCTGGTCCGCATAGGCTTTCGCCGCATCCATCAAGAGGTCTACGGCCCGTTTATGGTGTTTGTCGGCCAGCTCGCGTTGATCCCCCTTCGCATAGGCTTGCGCTGCCGCCGTATAGAGGGCGGCGGCCCGCTCGCGCAGCCCCATGTTCTCGTAGACTCCTCCGGCCTTGCTCAAGGCCCTTGCGGCCTCCCTAAAGATTGCTTTCGCCGGCTCGCGCAGGCCCTCCTCGTGATGGGCGTCTGCGATCCCTTGGAGGTCCCGTGCGGCTGCCTCATTAGCTTTTGCAGCGGCCTCACCGGCTTTTGCGGCTGCCTCATTGGCTTTTGCGACCTGCGCAGGCTGATCAATTCGCAAATAGGCTGTCGCGGCCTTCAGGTAGCATGCTGCGCTCTTCGCGTAGGCCTCTGCCGCCTGCGCGAACAGCCCCGCCCGGTCGTAGGCGAGCGCGGCCGTCCGATAGGCAAGCGCGGCCTGCATGTAGGCGTCGGGAGCCGGTCCGTGGGCTTTTATTGCCAATGCGGTGCTTTCGACTTCCGTTTTGCCGCGGGCGCGAGCCCGGTCAAAGTGCAAATAATAATCATTTGCGTCACCTTCTTTGAGGTGCAGCTCGCCACCTAGCCAATTGATGTGGGCGGCCAGACAAAGCGTATCCCGATACGCGAGGGATTCTGAAAATTGGTTCGCTTCGGCGGGGTTGTCAAGGCTTTGCAGCGACGCCTCTAGCCCGGTGTGTGAGAGACCTTCGGCCAGCGTCGTGAGGGCCTTATCCCGGCTGCTTGGAATGAACATAGTGCTCGCCCCTTGCCCATCGGCGAACCTGCGAAGGGTTAGCGAGGCTAAGGCGGCCACGCAGTCAGGTTTGGCACCGCTTTTAAAGTGCGTATCGTTGATGCTGGCACCGATTTTCGTCTGCATTGCCTGATAGGCTGCTTCGACTTCAAGCGCACAAGTAAAGTCAACCGTAGCGAGGTTAACTTCAGGCGCAGCCGCGTTGGTTTCCTGAGCGCTTTGATAGGCTAGGCGGGCAGTACCTAAGCGCTGGGCGGAGAAGTTTTGCCCCATAAGACAGTACCTCAGACGAGCATGGGTGAAGCCGATTAGTACCACAGCCAACCCTATGCCGTGTTCGTATTTCGGCCAAAACCTACGGATCTCGGAAAAAGGCGTTGTCATGCATGGTGTCAGAAACGGGGGTGAAATGCCCCCCTTTTGAGGAAATTACGGCCGATATTGACAGTCGTGGTCATGTTCACCCGCATCGAGACCGAACAGGCTGATCTTGCCGCGCATAAGATCGGAGATACGCGGCTGAGTCACGCCGAATAGCCTGGCCGCTTGTGCCGGCCCCATGTCGTTGCGAAGGGGTGATGCTTCAGCGCCCTCAATTTCATATTTTCCGCTTCTTCCCAAGTATCCTCGATGGCCTCCCAGACGCTGGCAAATCGTTGGAGGCTCATTAGCGAGCCCTTCGACTTGTCAGGCGGTTCTGAGCTCGTGGAGCAGGTCGGGGTGCCGATCCAGCAGCTTGAACAGCTTGACCAAGGCCAGCGGGGGCTTCGTCTTGCCGTTCTCGTAACGCGAGAAGGCATTGATGCCGCCGCCGAAGATTTCGGCGGCCTCACGCTGTCCCAGGTCGAGCTTTTTGCGCACCTTGACGATGAAGGCGGGGTCAACGATAGCCGCGTTCACCTGTCTGTGGAACGCCCGCATTTCACGCATGACGCGCTCGGCTTCGGCCATGTCGGTGATGGACTCATCGCAGGCGGGGCAAAAGTCAGCCGTCAACGCAGGAATCATCGTGGTTTCGCCCTTGTAGGTGTAGGGCAGGTCGCGGGTGTCATGGATCAGTTCCGCCGCGCCGCAAACCGGACATTTCATGGTCATAGCTCCTTGAAGGACACGATCAACACGTCATCGATGACCGTCAGCTTCAGATACACGTCGCCCGCTTGCGTGCTGGGGCGGCACACGTCCTGCCATACCGTGTGGTCGGCATGGGTAGCCATGCTCTTGAAGAAGTCCGCTGGCGTGAGTGCCCTCACCACAGCCAGCATGTCGGAGAGCTCCAAACTCAAGGCAGCGGCCCCAAGCCTGGCCGAATGGGTTGCGCGGACTTTGCCGGCTGCTATGAAGGTTTTGCCTACAGGCAACTTGCAATGCGGGGTAGGCTTCTCCACGAACATAATCTGACCTAGTTGGTATTAGTTGGCAAGTTGGTTAGCCCGGAAACTCTGGTTTCGGCTCCTCCCCATAGGGGTCGTCTCAGAAAACGGAAAACAAAGCACGCTAAGGTGATTGTTGATACCAGCCCTTTGAGCGATTCACCATACGCACGACCAGGAGCATCACCGGCACTTCAACCAGGACACCGACCACGGCTGCCAGTGCCGCACCGGAGTGCAGGCCGAACAAGCTGATGCCAGCCGCCACGGCCAGCTCGAAGAAGTTGCTGGCACCGATCAAAGCTGATGGGCAGGCGACCGAGTGCTTCTCCCCCGTGCGCTTGTTGAGCCAGTATGCCAACCCGGAATTGAAGAACACTTGAATCAGGATCGGCACGGCCAACATGGCGATCACCAGCGGCTGCCGGATGATGGCCTCGCCCTGGAAGGCGAACAACAGAACCAACGTCAGCAGCAGCGCGGCCATCGACCACGGCCCGACCTTCTGCATGGCCCGCTCAAAGGTGGCCTGCCCTTGCTTGAGCAGATGCCACCGCCAGAGCTGCGCCAAGATCACCGGCACGACGATGTAAAGCACGACCGAAATCATCAGCGTGTCCCAGGGCACCGAGATCGAGGACATGCCTAGCGGCAGCCCGACGATGGGCGCGAAGGCCACGATCATAATGGCGTCGATCAAGGCCACCTGCGAGAGCGTGAAAAGCGGGTCGCCATTGGTGAGCCGGCTCCACACGAATACCACTGCCGTGCAGGGCGCGGCGGCCAACCAAGACCAAGCCTGCAATGTAGCTGTCCAGTTGATCGGCCGGCAGGAACGGGGCAAACACCTGCCGGATGAACAGCCACCCGAGCAGGGCCATCGAGAACGGCTTGACGGCCCAATTCACGAACAGCGTGACGCCGATGCCGCGCCAATGCTCTTTGACCTGATGCAGTGCCCCGAAGTCGACCTTGACCAGCATCGGAACGATCATCACCCAAATCAGCAGGCCTACCGGCAACTTGACCCGGGCCACTTCCATGCGGCCGATGGCCTGGAACACGGCCGGGAGGCCCTGGCCGAGCACAACGCCAGCGACGATGCACAAGGCCACCCACAGGGTTAGATTCCGCTCGAACCCGCTCATGGGCGCTCGAGCCGCGCCCTGGCTCTGCGCGGCCACGCTCATTCCGCCGCGTCGGTCTTGCCGATGTTCAGCAGCTCGCGCTTGATGGCCGTCTGATCGAGGATGCCAAAGGACAGGTTCACAAACAGCCGAACACGGTTCGTCATGAGCCGGAAAACCTTGTCGAAGGCCCGGCGCTTCTCGTCGTCGGTGCCTTCGACGGCGGCCGGGTCTTCAAATCCCCAATGCGCGGAAATGGGTTGTCCCGGCCACACGGGGCAAACCTCGCCGGCCGCGGTGTCGCAAACGGTGATGATGAAATCCATCTTCGGCGCGTCGGACGTGGCGAACTCGTCCCAATTTTTGCTGCGCAAGCTGTCGGTCGAATACTTGCTTGACTGCACCTTTTCGATGGCGAATGAATTGACCTTGCCAGTCGGATGACTGCCAGCGCTGTAGGCGCGGAAACGGCCCTGCCCCATCGTGTTGAGGAGGGCCTCGGCCATGATGCTGCGGACTGAATTGCAGGACGTTGTAGGTTCTCTCGGTCATAGCGTTTGGCCTTCGGGTGGCGGTTGGGCAGCAATGGCAATGGATGAAAGATCGGTGGCCCGGTCGACGACGCGGCCCGCCGCTTTCCGTTCGGAATAGCGGTCAGTCAGGGCTTCCCGGTGTGGACGCAGCAGCACCGTGAAACGCCCCAGTTCTTCCATCACATCGGCGATTCGGTCGTAGTAAGGCGAGGGCTTCATGCGGCCCGCCGCGTCGAACTCCTGGAACGCCTTGGCGACACTCGACTAGTTCGGGATGGTGAACATCCGCATCCAGCGGCCTAGCACGCGCAAGGTATTCACGGCGTTGAAGCTCTGCGAGCCGCCCGATACCTGCATCACGGCCAGCGTACAGCCTTGCGTTGGCCGAATGCCAGCTATTTCAAGGGGCAGATGGTCGATCTGCGCCTTCATGAGGCTGGTAATCTGGCCGTGGCGTTCCGGGCTGCATCAGACTTGCCCCTCCGACCACTCGGACAGGGCGCGCAGTTCCTTGACGGCGGGGTGATCGTCGCTTTGCACCTGATCGGGCAACGGAAAATCGGACGGGTCGAAGATGCGCGTTTCCGCGCCGAAGAATTGCAGCAGCCGGGCCGCTTCCTCGACAGCCCGCCGGGAGAACGAGCGGGCACGTAGCGAGCCATACAGCAGCAAGATACGAACCGGCGTGGCGTCGGGTGCCAGTCCGAGCGCTGGGCGCTCGATGGCAAAGGACTTGTCCAGCGCTGGCAGGAAATCACGGGCAGGCAGGTCTCGGGTTCTCATGCGGACACCCCTTCTCGGCATCCGTTGTGCAAGACAGGTCGCAATCGCGGCCGCCGCAACAGTTCTCGGTGAGAAATGTCACAAGGGCGGCGGAGATGCCACGTCCTCCCGGGCTTGCGGCGTGCCGCTTTGACCCGGTGAGCAAAGCCCGCGCCAAACTTGTCGCACCAGCGGCGGATCGTCTCGTAGCTGACTCCCACCCCGCGCTCGAATAGCAACGCTTCGATGTCGCGCAGGCTGAGCTGAAATCGGAAGTACCAACGCACAGCATGGCTGATGACCGACGCCGGGAATCGGTGGCCGTGATAGAGCGATTTCGGTTTTCTCATCGCTTCATCGTACGCGAACTTACCGATAACGTGATAGTGCCCTGGGTCAGCATTGGCGTGAAGCTTCCCAATTCCACGTGTTTTTTCCGAAATCTGAAAGTTGTGCGGGGCTCACTATGCCATCCTTCTCTCACTTAACCCCGAAACGCGTCTAAGGTGCTTTCTTATGTATCACGGTGTCTCTTCCACAAAGCCCCACCCGTCGACTGCCGGCACCACTGGGGCCTCGGCCAATCAGAACGTCGCCACCGACGCGATCACTGAGCTCACGCAGAACGTTGACTTCGCCAACCTGACACAGGTCGACGCGGTGTGTCATAGCCTCGCCGACGTGCAAGCTGTGAGGGACTTCTGCGCGACGGTCTTGGACGGCGACGAACAGGCCAAGAGCGAGGCCGCGGCCGCCACCCTGATCGCTTGCCAGTGCGCCGAGGCACGCGACCAGCGCATTGAGAAGTTTTCGGAACGGCGCGATGAGGCGCTGACGAGATTTGCCCGTCATCTCTCGGCCACCAGCAAAGCCACGCTGGCACAAACCGTTTCAGGCAATGCGCAGGAGAACGTTTATTCAAACTTCTTCAGCGTTCACGACCAGCAGTGTCTGGTCGGTCTTGTGTGCCTCGAGCAAGCGCGCACCATGAAAGGGCCGGATGAACTCCAGCAGGCTTCCGACAAACTCGCGGCGGCTGTAACAGCGTTCCAAAATGGGGGCCGGGATGATCTGGTCGGCAAGGCCATTCGGGACGCCGCCATGCTCTACAATGAGGCGCTTGGGATCGTGGCAGCGAAACCGTACTATGTGGACGCAGCAAAACACCTCGAGAAGGCCGCGGCAACCTTCGAGCAGAACGAGGAGTACGGTCCGGCCGCAAAATGCCGCGCGGAAGCGGCAATTACCTACATGAAGGGACAACTTCTGGACAAAGCGAGAGAAGCCCTTATTGCGGCCTCAACGAACTATGAGAAGGCGGGCCGCCCCGAAGCACAAGCGGCAGCATTGAAGGTGGTCGACAGCTATGATGCGGGGCGGCTCGTGGACGCGGAGGCAGAAATGAAGGTTATCGAGGGCTATTGTGCGGGGACCGACAACGCTTAAGCCCCCGCATGAACACGACAGCAAGGGCGATCCCTCGGCGCACCGAGCACCAGGCGGTAGCAGGCGATGCTGCGCTTCGCCCCCGCGCGACGGGACGACCGAGCGGAATCGAGCTCGGAATCCGGCGGATGCGGGGCCGGGATCGCGGCTGACGCCGAAACGAAACGGGGGGCGCCAGCCGGGGCGGCATACGGGATAGCGGTAGGAGAGAACGCGGCTGATCGTTGATGCCATCGCACAGCCGCACGGCCGGGGCGGGCTCGTCCTGCCCCGGGTTTCGACGGGGCACTGGGGACTGTCAGGAATTTTGTGTGTGAGGCTACCATTATGGAAATGGAGCCGCCATGCCACGCAAACCTAAGACACCACCACGCGAACTGCCGTCAATTCCTAAAGCGCTGATCGATCAATTGGCCTCAGGCCCGATGACAGCCGGCTCAATTGAGGACCTGTCTGCGGCCTTGAAGAAGGCGCTCATTGAGCGCGCTCTGGGCACAGAACTCGGTCGGCATCTGGGTTACGAGTTCGGGGCTGAGAAGCCAACCACCGCCACGAATCAGCGCAACGGGCATAGCACCAAGAAGGTGCTGACCTCCGACGGCCCCCTGCATTCGCAGATCCCACGAGACCGCGATTCCACCTTCGAGCCGATCCTGATCCCGAAGCACGAGCGCCGTTTCACGGGCTTCGACGACAAAGTTATCGCGATGTACGCACGCGGTATGACGGTGCGCGAGATCCAAGCGTTTTTGCAAGAGCAATACGGCACCGAGGTGTCACCGGAGTTCATTAGCTCGGTCACCGACGCCGTACGGGACGAGCTCCTTGCCTGGCAGAGCCGTCCGCTTGAACCGATGTATCCGGTGGTCTTCTTCGACGCGTTACGGGTAAAAATCCGCGCCGATGGCTTGGTACGCAACAAAGCGGTCTATCTGGCGCTGGGCGTACTGCCGGACGGGTCGCGCGATATTCTTGGCCTGTGGATTGAGAATACCGAGGGGGCCAAGTTCTGGATGAAGGTCTTCAACGACCTGAAAACGCGCGGCGTGCACGACATCCTGATCGCGGTCACGGACGGCCTGCAAGGCATGGAGCAAGCGCTGGGCGCCGTATTCCCGAAAACTACGTTACAGACCTGCATCGTACATCTGATTCGCAGCAGTCTGGATTACGCGAACTGGAAGGACCGCAAAGCACTCGCGCTGCGCTCAAGCCGGTGTACACCGCGCCAAGTGCCGAAGCCGCTGCTGGCGAACTTAATGCATTCGACGAAGGTGACTGGGGGCGTCGCTATCCGACGGTGGCCGCAGCATGGCGACGCGTATGGGAGCGTGTTATTCCCTTCTTTACGTTCCCGCCAGCAGTACGCAAGGTCATTTACACCACGGATGAAATACACAAGCCCCCCACGCCGTACTTCGCTCGTTCGCTATGTCCGCGCTTCCGGCCACCGTATCGGCGCGCTGTCTGATTTGGGGCGCGACTGCTTCCACCGGTTAAACAGTCTTTGATAGGTTCGCTCAGACTGCTCAGCCACGGCTCGCTCTTGCTGACGGACACTCTTCAGACTGTAGGCGGCAGCCGAGCCTTTTCGCGAGCCATGCTGCGCCGGCATTCCAGCCTGCAGTTCCAGCGCACGTAACTTGTGTGCGGTCAACGCGGGACGGTCCCACGCGAACGGCTCGTCGCGTGTCAGCACATACCATACGATCACTGCGAGTTTGCGAGCGGTCGCGACGACGGCGATTTGCTGGCCGCGGCGATCGCGCACGCGTAGGAAGAAGGCGCGCAGCGGCCCAGGCGCCTGCGTGGCGCCCCAGGCAGCCTCGACCAGCATCGCCCGTGCGTAAGAGCGCCCGCGCTTGGTGATGTGGCCGTGCCTGGCCGGTGTCGGGCCGGACTGATAGACCGACGGATTGAGCCCGAAGTAGCTCACCAGCTTCTCCGGATTCGGAAACCGCTCGATGTCGCCAATGGCAGATAGCAGCCCGATCGCTACCGTGGTGTTGACGCCGGTGATCGTCAGCATCACGCGCAATCGCGCGTCGTCGATGGTCGCTTGCGCGAGTGCTTGCTCCACCTCGCTCAGATCCTCACCGAGGCGGTCCAGTTCGCGCAGCCGCTGCTCAACACCGAGTCGCTCGTCCAACGGAAGCGGTTGAACGCCGAGCCAGGCACGCCCCTTCTTGCCAAACAGATCGGTGGCGGGGCATCGCTCGATCAGATGCGCGGCCAGAACCGCATGAATCTCGTTCTTCAGCCGCGTGCGCTGCCGCACCAGCTGTGAACGACGCGAGATCTGTCGACGCAACGCCAGCGTGTGCTCGTCCGGCATCCATACTTCCGGCAGAAAGCCGCTTGCATACAGCTGTGCCAGTACGGCTGCATCGATCTTGTCCGTCTTGACGCGAGCCTCCGCGATCAGCCGAACTTGCAGCGGATTGGCAATCGCCACGCGCGCGACGTGCCGACGAAGCACGTTGACGATGGCGGCAGTGTTGCCGGT
This sequence comes from Pandoraea faecigallinarum, assembly GCF_001029105.3. Classification (NCBI taxonomy): domain Bacteria; kingdom Pseudomonadati; phylum Pseudomonadota; class Betaproteobacteria; order Burkholderiales; family Burkholderiaceae; genus Pandoraea; species Pandoraea faecigallinarum. The sequence goes on from NZ_CP011808.2 coordinate 329,870, forward strand.
TGCTTCGAGCACCACATGATCGGTGGCGCGCAGCTTCTCGGCAAAACGCTCCAGTTCGTCGCGTCGCAACCCGGTGCGGCCGCCTGCATGAAGCGTGCCATCCTCCAGGTACGCGATCTCGGCCACTGAGCGCGAGACATCAAACCCCACGATTCGCATAACCGTCTCCCGTATCAGATCACTGTTGGGAGCCGGTGGGACAGCACGACAACTACGGATTCGCGCTCACAGCGCAACCGGGCGGGTCGCAGGGGCGGCCAACTACTAACACGAGCTCGCGGCTCATCGTGTAACAACGGCCTGCCCACCCGAAGTGCTCCCCAGTGCCCCTGTCCCGGATGGTCACACCATACGCTCAAACCACTCGGCGCGGAAACGCGAGGCACCGGCTATATCATGCCGGTTACGAACGCTATCGAGAATATCAACTCGCAACTGCGCAAGATCATCAAGACGCGCGGTCACTTCCCGACCGATGACGCAGCGACCAAGCTGCTATGGCTGCTGCCGCGCAACATCACTGCAGGCTGGACGCGCGCCGCACCCGATTGGAAGGCCGCCATGAATCAATTCGCGATACTGTACGCGGAGCGCTTCACGCACCCTTACGACTGAGATATCCTCAAACCGCTGCCCGCTGAGAAGCGGGTTGCGTTAATCGCCTCGAACACAAAAAATCTGACAGTCCCCACTGTCACGTTATCGGTAAGTTCGCGTACGATGAAGCGATGAGAAAACCGAAATCGCTCTATCACGGCCACCGATTCCCGGCGTCGGTCATCGGCCATGCTGTGCGTTGGTACTTCCGATTTCAGCTCAGCCTGCGCGACATCGAAGAATTGCTATTCGAGCGCGGGGTGAGAGTCAGCTACGAGACGATCCGCCGCTGGTGCGACAAGTTTGGCGCGGGCTTTGCTCACCGGGTCAAAGCGGCACGCCGCAAGCCCGGGAGCACGTGGCACCTCGACGAGATGTTCGTGAGCCTGCGCGGTGAACCATACCTGCTGTGGCGCGCCGTCGACGAGCATCGCGCGGAACTCGACATCCTGCTGCGAAAACGGCGCGACACGGCGGCCGCCAAACGCTTCTTCAAGCGCGTGCTGCGCTCGAACCCGGTGCCACGCAAGATCGTGACCGATCAACTGCGCAGCTATCCAGCAGCCGAAGCCGACCTCCCGGCGCTGGCCACTGTGAAGCATGTGTTCGTCAAAGCGGCGGCCCGGGTCAACAACCGCGCGGAGAATAGCCATCAACCTACGCGGGAGCGCGAGCGACGCATGCGGGGCTTTCGCGACCCAGCGCGCACGCAAACCTTCCTGTCGAGCTTCGGGCCAATCCGGCAGCACTTCGCACTCAAACGCCATTTGCTGCGCGCGACGCTCTACCGCAATCAGCTCGCGGTGTGCTTTGCTGCATGGCGAGAATTCACCCACGTGACCCAAAATCCGTCCAATGTTTTTTGAGACGCGGTGGATTCATGCCTCGGCTTCGACTTACCTTCTTAAGTTGACAGCGCCGTCCTCCGTTCAACAGATTATCCAACTTCTCTGCTGTACGTCGTTTCGAGGCAAGGTCACCGCCGCTTGCATTGGTCTTTCGGAGGCCCCACGCGTGTTGTGAATTGCGGCATCGGGCGGATGGGGAGTCAGGCGTCGACAAACTCGATGACTGTACCGCGGTGCATGCCTTCGAAGAGCTTTGCGCAGTCGATCTTCGACGCACAAATCACGCCCGGACGCTCATCGGCGCGTGAGCCGTTGAACGTGATCACGACATGCCCGAGCGCGCTCACGTTGTTCCACGCGCCAGGCCCCACGGCCGTTACCGCGACGGAGAGCTCGCCGATCCGCAGCACCGATCCCACGCGCGGAGCGCGGGCGCCTACGTGCTCGACGCGGTGCAGAATTGAGACTTCGGCCAATTCGGCAGGTGCGCCATCTGCGAACAGAATCAGCACGCCTCCTTCGAGGAGCGCACTGACCTCGGCACCGATGCTGGCAATTGTCGTCCTGTAGTAATGCATATCGATCCCCGATATATCAAAGAGCGAAGCTGACGACCTAGGCGACAAGCACCGAAACGGGTCCCATCATTTGCCGACTGATCAGCACCGCCGGCACGTCAAAGCGTATCGTTTCGGGCTTCGCCTGGCCAAGTGCCAGGCCCACCGGTACGAAATCGCAGCCGACCTGCGTGTCATATGCGAACAATGCGGGTAGGGCCATGTGCGGCGCAAACGTGCCACTGGCGATAGCAGGACCGATGACCGCGGCGCCAATCACCTGGGCGAGCACGGCACCCGGTCCCAACACCGGCGACAGGGCCACGAGGCCGACGATATTGTCCACGAGCGGCGCGAGCAGTGGTGTGAGCGCCGTACCCACCCCTGTGGCGTGGATCACGCCGATGAGCATCGCCACAAACGCCATAAACGGCAGTGCGTTGCGGATGAGGGTGTCGATCAATTTCCGGCCACTGGCGTGCAGGACGTTGACAACACCGCCCATGCCGCAGGCCATGGTGGTGAGCATGTCAACGAACCCGCCGCCGCGTTGCTCGACCTACGCTTTTTGCGGCGCTTGCGCTGCGTTTGCACTTCCCGCCTCCAGGCGCGGGGACCGCGAACCGATGACCCCAGGTGGCATTGCTTCGTCAACGCGATGCAAACCATCGCCACGCACATCGGACACATAGATGTCTTCCGTGATGAACTGCGCGAGCGGGCCCGATGGGCCCACTGGACTTAAATTAATCGTCGGAATCCGCTTTCGCGGATAGACGCCGCAACGAGCCGTTCCTGCGCAATCGATGACAACGGCCGCCACTTCGGATTCGTGCGGCGGATTGCGAAAGCCATCCGCGAGCGTCGCGCCGGTCAATTCAGCCAGACGTTGAGCGACTTTCGGGATAGCGCCTGCGGTGACAACAACGATCTTGTTGCGCGCGCCTGTCGGCGTAATGACGAGCGGCCCTCCCCAGCCGTTCGGCCCTCGCCAGACCTCGACAGAGAAGTGAGCTCGCGCCTCGCCGTGGGTCTTCTCCGATCCGGCCGGCATAGGGTCGGATGTTCGACTCGGCGGACCTTCGCGCCTCATGATCATCCGCGTCAGCGCCTCGGCCACGACGCCTCTGAGCAAATTGACGAGCAGCCCGACACCCAGATAGTAAAGCGCGAGCTTCGGCAACTAAAACGAGACGGCGTGCGTTTACGCAAGCTTTGTGGCTCCGCTGGTCACCCCCAGCCAGACGAACAGCTCGCCCGCATTGCAGTGCGGAAACAAACCAGTGATCGGGTGACAAAGCGAAACCGTGGCGTCATAAAACGCCGGCTTATGACGTTCCTCCAGGAACACGCCGAAGGTATAAGCCATCGGGTTGGTCACGAAGAACATCGCGAGCAGTGGCAGCAACGAGTATCTCGTCACGATATTTTTCGAAAGAAAGCAGGCCAGCGACTGAACGCGTCGCTCGCCCGCGAGGGTGATGAGCGTATAGGTGGCCGTGAGCAGAACGATCAATGTCGGAACAATGCCAATCACGAACGCGACGAGCGTTTCCCCGCCGACACGGAAGACGCCGATAAATGCCCCCGGGTGCGTGAGTCAGAAAATCGAGCCAGACCAAATTTTTTCGTATGACCGTCTCCCGCTTGCGTAGGTCTTCCTGTGTTGCGACGACTTGTCATTCCACACGAAACGCCCGCGCAAGCTTTCGACGTGCCACTCCCGTAGACGTTGAACGTCGAGGCGGCGCTGCGCCCGCTCGCCCCAAGCTAAGATGAGCGCTTGTAGCAAAGCAGGGAAAGCGCGCCTACACTCAGAAAGAAAAACATATAGTGCGCCGGCATCATGGGGTCGCCGGTTTTTGCCGCCAGCCAGGTGAGAATGAAGGGAGTGAAGCCGCCGAGAAGCGACGCGGTGAGGTTGGAAGTCAATGACATCCCGGTCGCGCGCACGCCGGTCGGAAACAGGTTTGCGAGCGTGGCAGCAAACGGGCCCATGAGCGCGGCGATCAGCACAGCAAAGACAAACGCCAGGACAAGCAGGCTCGCGACGCCGGGGACGCGAGTCAGCCACATGAAGGCTGGATGCACCAGCGCGATAAAAATGATCAGCGCCGCTCCCATCACCCTGCGGGCCCCCACTTTGTCCGACAGATGCCCGAAGAGGGGAATTAACAGCAAGCGCACCGGCATTGTCACGGCGAGAATCACGAACGGGGTATTCAATGGTAGATGGAGCATCTGCACCGCGAATATTGGCAGGTAGCCGACCAGCACGTACACCGCGACGCTCACCGCCGCGCCAAGGGCGAGGGAGATGAACAGGGCTGTCGGATAATCGGAGAGCAGACAGCGAAATGGCATGAACTCATGCTTCGCCGCTGCCTCAAACGCGTCCGATTCATCAATATTGCGGCGAATCCAGTACCCTGCCGGACCAAGGATGAGGCCTGCGAGGAAGGGCAGGCGCCAGCCCCAGGATGCCAAGGCTTCGGGCGAGAATCCGCTCGTGATTGCGGCCGCGGCGAGCGTTGCCATGAACGCCCCCATGGACTGGGCGACCATCTGCCAACTGCCGTATAGTCCCGTTTTGTCCCGGGGGGCCAGTTCGACCAGAAGCGCGGTCGCGCAGCCAAATTCACCGCCTGCCGAAATGCCTTGAAGCACGCGGGACGTCACGACGATGGCTGGCGCCCATAACCCCGCCTGCGCATAGGTGGGCGCAAACGCCAGCATTGCCGTTGCAATGAACATCAAAAGGATCACGAACGACAGCGCAGCGCTGCGTCCGCGTCGGTCGGCGTACATGCCAATCCAAAGACCTGCAATGGGACGGAACACGAATCCGACGCCAAAAGTGGCCGTCGTCAGAAGCATCGAAGTGAGCGGTGCGTCACTGGGGAAAAACTGTTTTGCGATCAGTACTGACACGTAGCCGAAAATTAGGAAGTCATACCACTCAAGCGCATTGCCGATCGTGGTGCCGATGACAGTTTTCCATGGGAGTGGCACGCGTTTATTCATGGTTTGATCGTCGTCAGCGAGGTAGCTTGCCAGCGCGGTGGACGTGTTTTTTTTGCAAAAAAACTGCGTGACGGTAGTGCTACCGTGGGCCATGGCAGCTGCCAGGCGGCCCCCGCACAGGGACGGTGGATACCCATCGCCGGCGCTCGGGGCACCGGAGGCGACGCGCTCGCAGGCGACGCCGACATCCGGCGCCCGTCCGGTGTGCCGCTCACAGGGGCGGGCAAACGGCGGACCAGGGGCCGGAGGCCGCGGACTCGCCCGACAGTGGGGCGAGCCAGTGGCGTGGCGGCGGTGCGACGTGCTTCGGTTCAGCGCCATCTGGTTATCGCGACATAACCCCGACGGCATGGCGACACGATTTCAAGGGATTGCGAATCGGTTTCGAACACCTCGCAATCGTTCACGAAGGGTTCCTGAAAAGGGCTGCGTGAATCGTCTGCCGCCGCCATGTCAGGAGTTCCGTTGGGCGTTCCTGTCAGGTGCCATCGCTTCAGGACCTTCCCGATGCCAGCGGACCCGGGGCTTTCGCGGCGCTTTTCACGCTTTGGCGGCGTGCATGAGCCGACCTGCATGCGTGCAGGCCGCCGCGGGCAGCGCGCAGATTGCCGTGGCGCGCACGTAGGGCTCGGTGCGTGTCGGGCATGGTGTCGCGACCTGTTGCGGACACCAGCAGCCCGCAGGGGACGCTGCGAACGGGGGCCGTGCGACTGCCAGACATAGAAAGCTCCTGGGTAAGCATTCGCGATGTCTATGGATACCACGCTCGGCAGGCCCGCGCATCCCAATTTCGGAAAAAACATGCGTATTTGGCCGATTTCCCCGTCGCGGCGGTCGTCCCGCCACGCGCCGTTGCGCTCTTCGGGGGCGCTAAGCGCGTCCTCCACCGCGCGCGAGACGATATCGCGAGACTGGACGGCAGAGGTGACGCGAACTTGCCGTCCGCACACCAACGCTACACGAATGACCTCCCCCCAAAAACCGTAGCACCTGACACTAGTGACCCTGTCTCGTTTCCACGTACATCAAGTCATGCAGCCAAGCAGGCATTGTAGAAGTCGCGACCCGATCTGACAGTCACGCACCATCGGAATGGGTACCTGTCAGATCGGGTCGCGACTTCTACAATTGAAGGCTATTACAATCGACGACGCATGCACACCTCAACCGACTTTCGCTCCCCTGTCGACTACGAGGCTACGTTGGTCGCTGCATGACTCGCTGTACGTGAAAACGACGCAGGGACATGGCGTGCATTCACCAACGTTACCCAAACTCCATCTCATGCTTTTTGAGACCCGGTGGACTCATACATTGGCTTCGACGAACCGCGATAAGTTGACAACGCCAGCGTGTCCTACGTCACACTGGCTGCGACTGAGGTCGATTGTGGCTGTTTTGGCGGGTTACCTTTAAGTGCTGCACGGAACCGTACATAGTCCAGTTCAAAGCCTTCAGCCGAGACGCGCACCTGCGCCGAAGCTTCCACCTTCACGGTCTCCAGATTCTCCTCCTTGATGACCTCGACGCCGAGTCTCGCCGTGCCGCCTTTGCCGAGCGCCCCGTGGTACTGGGTGAACGTGATCAAGGCTGAATCATGAGCAACGCTCGCGTTTGTCCACCGTGTGGCGATGGAGACAACGTGTTCCTCGGCGGCTTGCGGGGCCGAGATCCAGGGGCCGCCACGGGCGTGGATGACGGCGTACGTGGCCGTCTCCACGTGCATAACCGCCGTAATCACTTGGTCTCGCGCGCGTTTGTTGGGAAACGCGTGCCCAATCGCCTGGATCACCGCGTCGAATAAGCGCGCCTTCACCGCCGCTATCTGCATCTCCAGCGGTAATTTCGATAGCCCGACCTCCGGCGCCAACTTATTGACGACACCCTGCCAATACGGCTTATGGTGCTCAGGCTCGGCCGGTGACGACAGATGTCTTAACGCCGAGGCGTACAGGCGCAATGCCTGGTGCGGAGCCAATATGTTCTCCTGGTCCAGAAGGAGGACAGGTTTCCCCGTGCCGCACCGCTCGAACAAGATATTCTCTAGCGCGGACCGTGCGTTGGCCTGCGTTGCCGCATTCGCGCTCGCGTTACGCAAATGCTCCGTGCCCAAGTCATGAAGGGAATTGCCCCCCCCGAAGTCCGAAAGCCGCACCTTGTCCCCGCGCATCAAAGTCTGGTGCGCCTCGACGGCGTGCTTGGACCTGAGTGCGAGTTCCGCCATCAGATCCGACGTCGCACCGGCGCTGGGCGCGGAGGCGCTTTCCTTCTTGATCCCGTGCGGCTTATCCGGTTTTTTTTTCTTAGCCTCTCGCTCACGCCGCGCCTGCTCCAGCGCCAGCTTTTCCTGATCGAGCGCAAGGTGCGCATCGTAATTCAAAGAGGAGAGCTCGGCCTTCTCGGCCGAGACCGTCCAACGCGAACGGATCGTCATCGTCGCGGTCTGCAGTGCTGCCTGCTCGACGCTTTTCTCTCCGAGGTATATCACACCGTCACCGAGCTTGTCGTGGCGCACGTTAAACTCGACGCGTACCGCTTCGCGGGGGATCGTTTCGTCTGATCTCCGAGTGCGGATGGCGATGGTGCGGCGCACAGCTTGCATGTTCGAGAACTGGGGCGCTCCAATGCCTTGCACGACGGGCATCGCGTCATCCGCGTGCAATAGCACCGAGAGCACTTGCTCTCGCGTGCGTTTGTCGGTAACCACGCCCTCAAGCCGTTGATCCACTATGTCAAGCAGGCGCTTCTCGACCTCCGCCCTCTGCACCCCCAGCGACCACTTCGCGGACAAGCGAAGCTTTTTCGCACAACCATTGACGGCGTCTCGCAACGCTGCCTCTCGCCTATAATGCTTCGTCATTAGCACGTCCAACCGCTCCTGCTTATCTGACGCAGACTCATCGAACCCCAACTTCGTTAGTTTCGTTGTCGTCGATTCCGTGTCCCACTCCTTTTTCGCTGAGGCGATGTATTGGTCCAGGGCCAATGTCGCGCGGGCGTACGCGCGTAAGTGCGGCAAGTCTCCTTCCGCCCCCCCCAATACGTCTTGCTCGTCCAGCTTGATCACAGGGAGCTCTGTCCCCAGCCTGGTCTGCCCGCACGCGTGGAATAGGCTCGCCCCCAGCCTGGTCCGCGCGTCGATGATTCGCCTTGACGTGTCCGGCTTGCTGGCGGCCGCGACGTATTCGGTGCCCAGGGCACACTTTGACGCCTCGACGCTGCCATTCTTGACCCGTAATGTGTGCGTTCTTTGCAAAACGTCGTAGAGCTCACCGCCGCGCCTCAAGCCGCTTGCGCGAAAGTCGCCAAGTTTTTCATGGGCAGCCTGCACCGACATGGCGTTGCGTTGCACCTCTGCATCCCGGGCCGGCTGAGCGCGAAGTTGCACTATGGCAGCCGTTGTTCGCTGGGTCAAACGTGGTGGCGCCCAGGCCTCCCACCCTGCGTCCGCAGGGGCAACTTCCGGTGCCCTTACGGCGAGAACCCGCGCCTTGGCAGCCGCCGTTAGATGCGTCAAGAAACGATGCGCGCCACTATCCTTATAGCGATGCCGCGCAGACACGCGCGCGGCCGGTTTGAAGTTCTGAAGGTCGTTGAGAAGGACGCGGTCCCCTTGGCGGGCGGCTTTCGCGGCTTCAAGCTCTGCTGGAGTGCTCACCACAAACTGAATGCCCCGCGTGCTAAAAAATGAGGCCAGCCACGCGAACCACATTCCTAAACGGGTCGTCGGCACCCCGAGGCGATCCATGCGCTCACGCACGGCCTCTGGCTCCAGCGCGTCGCTCAGCTCCACCGCGACGTCGGTCACCTTTGCCTCAAGCGTCCAACGACCATCCGCGCCCGAGCCAATAAACTTGCTCGAGAATTTCATCTCCAGTTCGACAACTTCCGTCACCACGGAATCCGCCTGCCCGACAAAAAACGACTCCGCCCGCGTGCCCCCTGCCGAATTTACGTCCAGGCCCTTTAAGCATGAACGATCCCCGGCCACATACGTCGTCGTTTTGCGAATGTAGATGTCTGCGCCGTCGATTTGTATGTCAATGGCCTGCTCATGAACCTTGTGCTTGTCGTCCGGTGGGTGCAGCGCGCGATCCGCGTCCAAGAACTCCTTGGATCCGAACAGGCTGGCGATGACTTCGGCATTTTGCGCCGCAACTTCCGACGGCATGTTAGAAGCATGCGCGGAGAAGGCATCTTCAAATCTCTTGTGCAGCAGGCCCAGGAGGACGTCGCCGCGCGCGTCCCCCGCGTCACGCTGCGCTGGGTCAAACGCTTCCAAAATCAACTTCCCATCCACGCGGAGCACGGTCACGGAGGACGCCTGCGATTTTTCGCTGCCCGACGAGAAATAGCGCGTGTTCATTTCCGCGCCAACCTCTTCGCGGTTGCTCACGTCAAAATTGAATTTCCAGTTCAGCGTGTCACGCATCGCCATTCCACGCGGGGTCGGACCGACGGTGGGTTTGAGCATGCTGCGAATCTCCTTCAAGATCAATTCAAAAGCCCGGTGAGACGGTAATGCCGTTCAGTTAAGACTGGACGGCATTTATGTTTTTTCAGTGAGTGTACCGGCTCCGGTTGTTTGGACCCGTTTTTGTAGCTCAGGCGGCCAGTTTCATCAGCCGTTCCTGAGGGGCTTCGAGGAGGGTAAAGCCCCGCTTTTCAAGACGCCAATCGCGATGGTATCGGTCCTTGAACGCGATGGCGGCAGCACGAACCTTCTCCAGGTTTTTGAAGATGCGCCCAAGAATCGTCTGTTCTTTCATTGTCCGGTTGCACCGCTGTGCGACGCCGTGGGTCTGGGGTTCAGCGACGAAGGCGTAGCTCGCGGTGATGCCCCAGCGCCGGATCTGGTCGCGAAAATCGTCCGAAGTGTATTACGTGTGCGATTCACAGACATCGTTTCACTTCTTGCTTCGCCGTTTCGTTGCTGCGTCAGAAGGTGGCGTCGCAGCTGACGCGGCCGCCTCTGATATGCGTCGGTGCTGCTCTGCAAGAATTTTGTCGACTCGCCATTCGCGGTGCCGAAACCGCTCTTTCCGTTTGTCGTAGGAGCGCGCGACGTCTTCTTTGAGGGAAGTAATTTCAGTCAGCTCGGTAATTCGATCAACGGGAGTTTTTCCGCCGAGAGAGCCGTGAGGCCGGCGCCAGTTGTAGTCGAATTGCCACTCCTCAATCATCTCGCCGATCCCGCATCCTTTCGGTTCATGGTGGAACCAGAATTCGTGGCGATCAGTGAGCTGCGAACGTTCGACCTTGCCATTGAGATGCGAGGCGAGCGCGGCGGAATCGGTCGAAATTTGATGCCGTCCTCCATCAATCGTCGCTGCACGGATTCGGCAAAAAATTCACCGCCGCGATCCGACTGGATACGCTGGATCGGAAATGGCATTTCTTCGATGACCCGATCCAGGAAAGCCAATATATTTCGGGCATTTCTACGCGGATAGACCGCCAGTACGCGGAAGCGAGAGCAATCGTCCACGGCCGTGTATTGGTAGACGCCTGGAGCAATTTTCATCGTGTCCATCTGGACTCGATCCCCTGGCACTGGCCTGCTGTAGCGCTTCGGCTGTAGGGGCCGCCTAGCGCGGATCAACGGCTTTACGGCGGCCCCGCACAGGATCTTGTGGATCGTCGCAAGGGACAGTTCGCGTTGCTCGTATAGCCGCAACTCGTTCTGAATTCGGCGTGCCCCATTGCGCTCGGCGCGTAGACGAAGAGTCGTTCCTCGATCAGCCTTAGAAATTTTCCGATTGGGGCTATGCAGGGGGCGGCGGCTTTGAGAACGAAGGCCTGCTTCACCGGCATCCTGATAGCGACGTAGCCACTTGCGCAGCGTTGGACTCGATATGCCGCAACGTACACAAACGAGACCGGCGTTGCCGACCTCCTCATACATCTTCACCCATCGTAATCGCATCGCAATTTCGCGGTCCATCGCTGCATTCTAGTTGAAACGATGTCTGTGAATCGCACATTTAATGTATAGCTGAACCGCCTTAATACGGGCTGCGTATGAACACATGAATTATCTCCGGGGTAGTCCGAGATTTTGACCGCCCCCCCTTGCTCTAACCCTCCGCTAAACGCTATGTGCTGATAAATTCACGCTTACCCATCAGCGCGGTCATGTCCGCCTCGCGATTGGCCACATCTACCCGTCGCGTCGCCGGCAGATTCGATGCGATGCGCGCCCCGCTCGTAACCTTCGATCCAGCGCAGGCTCTGCTTGAGGCCGCCGCGCTTGTCTTGCGCGTCCTGGACTCACGCGCCGACATCCACGCGTCAAGTACGCGCAGCGGCGCCCGCTGCGGCATCACCGCGGAGGTTGGACGCAAATACATCGCGCGCTGCGCTTCGTCAGATAGTGGCCCAAGGTCCGTTGCCCGCCGCGCGTTGAAGTCCAGCTCCGTCGTGTCTTGCAGGCATGGCGCGACCGACTGGGCTGCCATGCGTTGTTCGGTCTGCCGCCATGCCGCTCCAGAATCGCTGCCTACTCAAGCTCGTCGATATCGAAGAAGCAGCATGCCGCCCTCGTCTCGCCCCAGCTCGGCAGGGCTGGGGCACGCCGGCCGTGGGCTTGGACGCCAGTCATTCCCTCAATGTTCTCGCTCGCTTGTTCAGGCGCGCGTCGTCAAGATCGAAGTGGGCGAATTCGGTTTGCGTTCAGCGGGGTGCTTTCAGGGCGAAGGCGTTCACGCAAAAATGCACCCGCAAGCGCGTCGCACCGAAAGTTGACAAGCCCCGCGCTATCTCATGGATTTAAAACGCTTCGTTCCGCTCTACGGCGGCGTTGTTGCATAAATCCGGCTGCGTCGCAGTGACGCTTACGCGCAACGACCGGGGCGATGCCTCTGTTAACAATACGGTTTCCTGCGTAGATTCTCGATTTTTGCCGAGAAGATGCGTAGGGACACAAGCAAAACGCGTGAGCCGAAGGCGCGCTACCGCGTCAGGAACTGGGCAGCCTATAACACTGGTCTGATCAACCGAGGTAACGTGACAATGTGGATCGACGAAGCTGCCCTTGCGAGTACGCCCGCGGCCGATCCGACGCGTGGTCGTCCGCGTCTGTACAGCGATGCGCTGATTCAGGCGTTGCTGGGCCTGAAGAGCGTGTTCCGCTTGCCGCTGCGCGCCCTGCAAGGCTTCGTGCAAAGCCTGCGCGATTTGGCTTTCGCCACCTTGCCGGTACCGAACTACACGACGCTGTGCCGTCGCGCGCAAACGCTCGAAGTCCAACTGCCGATCATCCGCGACCGCGAGGTAATCCGTCCGGCGGTCGACAGCACGGGCGTGAAGGTCTACGGCGAAGGCGAATGGAAGGTGCGCCAGCACGGTTACTCGAAGCGTCGCACGTGGCGCAAGGTCCATCTCGCGCTCGACGCGAACACCGGCCAAGTGCGTGCCGCGCTGATGACGCATCAGGACGTTGCCGACGGTGACGTCCTTACCGAGTTGCTCGAACAGATCCCGGGCGACGAGCAGATCGATGTCATCGGTGGTGACGGGGCCTACGACACCAAACCGTGCCATGCGGCCATTGCCGCGCGCAGCGCAGTGCCCTCGATTCCGCCGCGTGAAGGCGCCGCTCATTGGCCCACGCACACACCGGGGGCGACGTGGCGCAACGAGGCTGTCGATTCGATTGCCCGAATCGGTCGTCGCGAATGGAAGAAAGGTGGCGGCTACCACCGGCGCTCGCTCGCGGAGAATGCGATGTATCGACTCAAGACGCTTACGGGCGACAGCCTGTGGGCACGCCGCACCGACTCGCAGGCGACCGAGGTCGCCATCCGCGTGGGCGTGCTCAATCGCATGGCGGACCTCGCACGTCCGCAGTCGGTTCGCGTTACCTGAGATCGTGAACATGACGGCTACCTCGTCCTCACATTCGATTTATGCAACGACGCCCTCTACGGCTGCAACGTGAAGACTTGTGTACAAAACGATGCCCTTGATCACGATCAATTTCCATGAATCGGGCATCACGACATAATTTCGAAAGTAATTTCCCGGGCCATGATTTAAAAAGCACCCTCCACGCCGATTGTTCGAGTAAGCCGATGGGTGACAGAAATTTCAATACGTTCGCCGGGGTTGCGTTCGCCGCGGGCGCGGTGTGCGTGATGGGCGGCGCACGTCGCCGAGAACATATTTCAGAAGCGGGGGACTGCTCGGCCGAGGGAAGCGGACCAGGATAGCTGCGCCTCATGTCGCCCAATGCGCGCGCGGCACGGCTCACCTCTGCCGCCGCTCCCGGGCGCCGCAGTCGATGTGAATACCAACGCGGATTGACTTTGCATTAAGCAATGCGGCGTGTCCGCGAGGGAGAGCTGAGCACGCACGGATATGGCTTACGTGCTCACCCGGAATGAATTTGGGTGGGCAGTCGGCGTAAAAAATGACTCGGAGACGAAATGCAACACATGCAACACATACCGAACGCCCGCTTAAGTTCGGGGCTCAAGCAGCGACATGTCACGATGATGTCCATTGGGGGTGTCATCGGGGCGGGCCTTTTTGTCGGGTCGGGAATCGCAATCTCGAACGCCGGGCCGGCAGCAATCATCGCTTACGCGCTGACTGGTGCATTGGTGGGCCTGGTGATGAGAATGCTCGGCGAGATGGCGGTGGCGATGCCGGACAGCGGCTCGTTTTCAACCTATGCGGACAAAGCGATCGGGCGTTGGGCGGGCTTCTCCATTGGCTGGCTTTACTGGTGGTTCTGGGTATTGGTGATTCCGATCGAAGCGACGGCGGCGGCATCCATCCTCAATGCATGGATGCAAGCCATTCCCACCTGGGTTTTTGCGCTGGGTATCACTTCGCTGTTGACCCTCAGCAATTTGCTATCGGTCAAGAATTACGGCGAGTTCGAATTCTGGTTGTGCATCGTCAAGGTGATAGCCATTGTTGCGTTCTTGTGTGTGGGCACAGCAGCGATCATGGGCTGGCTACCATTCTCATCTGTTTCCGGGGTGTCGAAACTGGTCTCGAATGGTGGATTCATGCCGCACGGCGTCGGCGCGATCTTTTCCGCCATGTTGGCGACGATGTTTTGTTTCGTAGGGACTGAAATCGTCACCATTGCGGCTGCAGAGTCTGACGACCCCAAGTCGCAGATCGTGAAGGCCACGAACTCTGTCATCTGGCGAATCCTGTTGTTTTACCTTGGCTCCGTGTTCATCATCTCGTCGCTTGTGGCCTGGGATGACCCATTGATTCGCTCGCAAGGTGCGTATCACCGTACGCTCGAGTTGATCGGAATCCCGAACGCGAGCCTCATTATCGATTTGCTGATTCTAGTCGCCGTTGCCAGTGCGCTAAATTCTGCCCTCTACACGGCTTCGCGGATGGTTTATTCGCTCGCCTCACGCGGTGACGCGCCGCGCCTTCTGACACGGATCGATGAGAGGGGCACGCCACGGTTGGCTGTTCTTGCATCGACGGCAGTCGGCTTCCTGACCGTTTTTGCCAACTACTTTCTCCCGGAGTACGTCTTTAACTTCTTGTTGTCGACGTCGGGGGGAATTGGCTTGCTTGTGTATTTGGTGATTGCGGTGTCCCAGCTTCGTATGCGCTCGAAGTTTCGGGCCATGGGCGTGGAGCTGCCTATTCGGATGTGGCTCTATCCTTGGTTGACCTGGGGCGTGATCGTGTTCATTTGCGCGATTCTGCTGACGATGGTTTGGCGCCTTGAACAGCGCTGCGAGATGCTCACCACCGGCGCGTTGGCCGTATGCGTGGTCGCAGCGTCGCTGATTCACAAGTGGCTGCGTGGGCGTAGGGCTAGGCAAGCGACGCGCAGCACTGCGCAAGCCGCTCTTGGGGCGTAACGTCGACCTGAGTGCGGCGTCATGCCAAGTTGTAGGCGATCACCGAGGCGGGCCAAGCCATTGCCGTGCGGCCCGCCGATAGGAGGGATATGCGCCTGGGTCTTTCGTGTGCGATGCCATGCCCCTGGCGGCCGAGGCCGGGGCCTCATCAGGCATCGGGCAATGACGTTGTTGTGACGCCCTACGGCTACCGAAACAGGTGATCATGCGGACCGAAATGCGTACCGGACGCGTCAAAAATCAGTGCCGACGTCCCATGGGGCAGTCGGCACGATTTGACGGTATCGGTCGCACGAGTCTTTGACGTCGCGCCCATGGGTGACGTGCGCGAGTGAATTCGCGGCCTTCCCAAGGGTGGCCAGCTCAGGAGTGAGACGACGATGGGTTTGGAAGTAGGCGCGAGTTCGAGCATATCGGCAGCGAATGTGACGGGAGTCCGTCTGGTGGACGGGTTGGGGCTACGCGTAACGGCGGCGATTGACACGAAAATGGTCGAGCTTCAAAACAGTCTGCGAGACTTAAACAATGCACTCGAAGCGCCGTCGTTCAACGGTATCGGCCGAAATGAATTGCAGGACTGTAAAAAGAAGTTGGACCAGTTAGGAACCAATTTTTTCGACCCGCCGACGGGCCGTACAGCCCTTGCGCTGCTGACGAGGACGGCCAGCGAATTAGACAGGCTCGGCCACGAGATTGCGAATGAACCCGAGTCGGACCGGAAGTGGGAGTGGCTCACTCACGTGGCCGTTGCCCTCGCGCTCACATTCTCGCTGGTCGCTGTCGCGGCCATCATTGTGGCTACAGTGGGGGGAAGTGGCGCTCCGGCGCTAGTGAGCTGGCTCGCGACAATGGAGCGAATCGCCCACTTCAACTCGAGATCCTCGCGCGCGCAGGAACGGGCGGCGCAAGGCACCCGTCTGCCAGACGAAATCGCACGCCCGCTAAAACCCATCGCGGACTCGCTCAACCGCGTGAAAACCCAGGTGTATCGCCTGGAAGGTACCGCGATGATCGATCGCGTTGGCGTTGGCCTCGACGCGCGCGCGCGCGACTATCTTGCTACCCAACTTGAGAGCGCCGGTGCGGACCCACTCACCGAGGGTGCGGCAGACAGGGTGCTCCATCGCGACTATATCGACTCAGATATCGTGCGCTCCCTGATCCACGCGCTTTGGCGCGGCGAGCTCACGTTCCGCGCCGAGCATGTAGAGACCGGACTCCAGCATTTGGGCGTAGTCCTCGCGCTCGCAGCCGCCGCACCTCAAGACATGAACACGAAGGTTCGAGCCGCGTGGCAGGAACTGATGCCGTGCCTGGAACGTCGCGAGGGCATTGCGAAGCCGAGCGGTGCGCACGCCAGTCCCGCAGTGGGACAACAGCCGCGGCCCCATACTGCGCTGCCGCCGTATCCACACGGGGCTCCACTTGCGTGAGGCCATTACTCACCGATCGGGAGCGCTCGGCAGCGCGCTAACGACTTCCGGAAGCCTCTCTCGGATGATAGCCTGATCCAATACCCCGACAGGGGGAGGCAATATTGCACCTATGACTACCGGAAGCTGCTCAGGCAATTTCAGATGCAAGCATCGATGCGTCACAAAGGCAATTGTTCCGATAACGCCCTAAGAGGCCAGTTCAAAAATCCCGAGAGGGGCTGTTAACTTTCGAGGCGTCTGTCAATCTCAGGTATCCAGGCAACGGGGACTGAGGGAATGCAAGCGCCGATCATCGACGACGATTTGTGGCAACTGATCGAACCGTTACTGCCAGTGACCTGCCCCCAGTCTTAGAAGCTCTAACAAAATGATTTCCTGAGATGGCGCCAGCAGATGATGCAACCAGCCATTTTCAGGAAGGCTTCGTGAATGATTGCGAGGCGCTCGAAGCGGACTCGCAATCGCTTGAAGTTGTGCAGCCACGCGATCGTTCGCTCGACAACCCAACGCGTCTTGCCAAGACCGCTGCCGTGAGGCTCGCCGCGGCGAGCAATCTCGGTGGCGATGCCGACGGCGTGCAGGGGCTTGCGGTACTTGTCGTGGTCGTAGCCGCGATCACCCTGAACGATGTGCGGTTTAGACAAGGGGCGACCGCGCTTGCCTCGAATCGGAGGAATCGCCTCGATCAGTGGCAGCAGTTGGGTAATGTCGTTGCGGTTGGCGCCCGTGAGTATCAGCGACAGTGGAATGCCTTGGGCGTCGGTCAGGACGTGGTGCTTTGAACCTGGTCGCGCGCGATCTGTGGGGTTAGGTCCTGTTTTTGACCCGACCCCACTGCCCGGATAGAAGAGGAATCGACGACTACACGAGACCAGTCGATGCGATCGGCCGCACGGAGCTTGGCCAGAAGTACCTCGTGCAGACGATCCCAGACGCCAGCCTTCTGCCAGGCATGTAGCCGTCGTCAGCAACTCATGCCTGAGCCGCAGCCCATTTCCTGCGGCAGCATTTCCCAAGGGATGCCGGATTGCAGAACGAACAGGATGCCCGTGAGCACGGCACGATCGTCCAGCGGCTTGCGCCCGGGATAGCGGGCGCGCCGAGGCTTCGGTGGCGGCAGCAGTGGCTGGATGATTGCCCACAGTTCGTCGTCGAGTATTGGTTTGGCCATGTCCTTTGCGCAGCGATGACTGCGCAAAGGTTAACAAAAATCACTTTGAGTTAACAGCCCCCGTAAACTCATTTTGTTAGAGATTCTTAGTCCGAAACGCTTTTAGAGTCCGAGGTTAAAAACTTCTGCTCTTCATGCGCCCGAGCAAACTGCTCGGGCGTCAGGTAGCCGAGAGAGCTGTGAGGCCGCTCCGTGTTGTACTCGATACGCCACGATTCAATCAAGTGCTTGGCGTGACGCAGCGAGACGAACCAGTGTTCGTTCAGACATTCGTCACGGAACCGCCCGTTGGAGCTCTCGATGTAGGCGTTCTCCACAGGTTTGCCGGGACGGATGGGGGTGTCAGAAATTCCGTGTTCAAGGCGGGTTGAGAATCACACGGACGGTCGCACGAAACGATCGGCGTAGAGGTTAGCGAATTGGTTCGTGGCCGCTTTCCAGTCCTTGGCTGCACGCCCACAATCAGCGGTGATATTGCGCAGTGCCAGCCAAATGAGTTTCGTCGCTGCGTCATCGGTCGGGAAGTGACCGCGCGTCTTGATGATCTTGCGCAGTTGCGAGTTGATATTCTCGATAGCGTTCGTAACCGGCATGATATAGCCGGTGCCTCGCGTTTCCGCGCCGAGTGGTTTGAGCGTATGGTGTGACCATCCGGGACAGGGGCACTGGGGAGCACTTCGGGTGGGCAGGCCGTTGTTACACGATGAGCCGCGAGCTCGTGTTAGTAGTTGGCCGCCCCTGCGACCCGCCCGGTTGCGCTGTGAGCGCGAATCCGTAGTTGTCGTGCTGTCCCACCGGCTCCCAACAGTGATCTGATACGGGAGACGGTTATGCGAATCGTGGGGTTTGATGTCTCGCGCTCAGTGGCCGAGATCGCGTACCTGGAGGATGGCACGCTTCATGCAGGCGGCCGCACCGGGTTGCGACGCGACGAACTGGAGCGTTTTGCCGAGAAGCTGCGCGCCACCGATCATGTGGTGCTCGAAGCAACCGGCAACACTGCCGCCATCGTCAACGTGCTTCGTCGGCACGTCGCGCGCGTGGCGATTGCCAATCCGCTGCAAGTTCGGCTGATCGCGGAGGCTCGCGTCAAGACGGACAAGATCGATGCAGCCGTACTGGCACAGCTGTATGCAAGCGGCTTTCTGCCGGAAGTATGGATGCCGGACGAGCACACGCTGGCGTTGCGTCGACAGATCTCGCGTCGTTCACAGCTGGTGCGGCAGCGCACGCGGCTGAAGAACGAGATTCATGCGGTTCTGGCCGCGCATCTGATCGAGCGATGCCCCGCCACCGATCTGTTTGGCAAGAAGGGGCGTGCCTGGCTCGGCGTTCAACCGCTTCCGTTGGACGAGCGACTCGGTGTTGAGCAGCGGCTGCGCGAACTGGACCGCCTCGGTGAGGATCTGAGCGAGGTGGAGCAAGCACTCGCGCAAGCGACCATCGACGACGCGCGATTGCGCGTGATGCTGACGATCACCGGCGTCAACACCACGGTAGCGATCGGGCTGCTATCTGCCATTGGCGACATCGAGCGGTTTCCGAATCCGGAGAAGCTGGTGAGCTACTTCGGGCTCAATCCGTCGGTCTATCAGTCCGGCCCGACACCGGCCAGGCACGGCCACATCACCAAGCGCGGGCGCTCTTACGCACGGGCGATGCTGGTCGAGGCTGCCTGGGGCGCCACGCAGGCGCCTGGGCCGCTGCGCGCCTTCTTCCTACGCGTGCGCGATCGCCGCGGCCAGCAAATCGCCGTCGTCGCGACCGCTCGCAAACTCGCAGTGATCGTATGGTATGTGCTGACACGCGACGAGCCGTTCGCGTGGGACCGTCCCGCGTTGACCGCACACAAGTTACGTGCGCTGGAACTGCAGGCTGGAATGCCGGCGCAGCATGGCTCGCGAAAAGGCTCGGCTGCCGCCTACAGTCTGAAGAGTGTCCGTCAGCAAGAGCGAGCCGTGGCTGAGCAGTCTGAGCGAACCTATCAAAGACTGTTTAACCGGTGGAAGCAGTCGCGCCCCAAATCAGACAGCGCGCCGATACGGTGGCCGGAAGCGCGGACATAGCGAACGAGCGAAGTACGGCGTGGGGGGCTTGTGTATTTCATCCGTAGTGTATATAACCTTGCGAATGTCCGGGGGGAACGCGAAGAACGGTATCACGCGGTCCCAGGCGCTGCGCCAGGCAACACTGACTGTCGGGAATTTCTGACCCCATGGGCTTTCGGCAAAGGCATCGAGTTCGGCCTGCGCGGCCTCAGCGCTCGGCGCGATGTAGATCGGCCGAATCGCGGCCGCCAGCGCCTTGCGGTCTTTCCAGCTCGCGTAGGCCAGACTATTGCGGATCAGATGGACAATACAGGTTTGCAGCGTCGTTGCAGGAAACACCGTTGCCAGCGCCTCGGGCATGCCTTTGAGGCCGTCGGTCACGGCAATCAGAATGTCGCCAATGCCGCGCGTCTTCAAATCATTGAACACCTTCATCCAGAATTTGGCGCCTTCGGTGTTCTCGATCCACAAACCGAGAATGTCACGCGAACCATCGGGCAGCACGCCCAAGGCCAGATAGACAGCCTTGTTGCGGACCACGGCATCTTCGCGGATCTTGACACGCAAGGCGTCGAAGAACACGACCGGATACATCGGCTCAAGCGGCCGGCTTTGCCAGGCGGTGACTTCGGCCATGACTTCGTCGGTGACAGAACTGATGAACTCGGGCGAGACTTCGGTGCCGTATTGCTCAAGCAGAAAGCCCTGGATTTCTCGGACCGTCATGCCGCGGGCGTACATGGCGACGATCTTGTCGTCGAAGCCGGTGAAGCGTCGTTCGTGTTTGGGTATCAAGATCGGCTGGAAGCTACCGTCACGATCGCGCGGCACCTCGATACGGACAGGACCATGCTCGGTTAGAACCGTCTTGGCGCCTCGGCCGTTGCGCTGATTGGTGACGTTGGCCGGTTTGGCCCCGCCGGCCGGGTAGCCGAGATGATGGTTCATCTCTCCGTTCAGCGCCCGCTCGATCAAGGCCTTCTTGAAGGCCATCGTCGCGGCGCTAATGGTTACGGCTGTCATCGGGCCGTTGCCGAACTGCTCAAGCAACTCGGCGGGAATCGCCGGCAGATCCGCCGGCTGGGCTTTCGGTTTGCGTGGCATAAACTCTCCTTGGGAGCATGTTATGCCTCAAACACGAAATTCCGGACGGGCCCAACTTGACCGCCTCGAGCTTGAACTCGAGACTGAACATGCTTCTCGTTCCCAACTGCCATCTCCGGTTTCACCTTCACACTTTAACAAGGTGTCCACCGGAACGGCTGCAGCTCAAAATGGGGCCACCTCTTTTATCGGCATCTTCGACGGTCTCCGGGCTGCAGCTAACTGTTGTTATCCGCAGCCAACGCTGCGGCTGCCGCAGCTTCCTTGAGCAGACCCGCATCCTTGTAAGCGGTTTCAGCAAGCGTATACCACCCAGCGGCGTGCCTCTGCCAATCAGCACGCCTGCGCCCCTTAATGTCACCGTTTACCTCGCTATGACCAGCCTTCATAAAGGCCTCTGCGGAGCTCACAAGAGCTTCTTTAGCTCGGTCGGGCAGATCGGCCTTCGCGTAGGCGCGTGCGGCGAGCCCGTAGCGTCTTCCGGCCAAAGCGTCCATACCGTCCTGCGTGTCGGCTTGCGCGCCTTTCGAGAAGGCTTTCGCGGCAGACTCGTATCCGCCCGGCCCGCCCACCAACTCCCATTCCTGCCCAGCCATTTCGTAGATTACTGCCGCTTGGCTGAACCCACGAACTCCCTCGTGGACTTCTGCGGCGCTCTCAAGGGCTCGTGCAACCTGCGCGCGCTGACCAGGCACCCTCTCGAAGGCGGTCGCGGCGTTCATGTAGGTAAGGATAGCCTCTTCCTGCTGATCCGCCTCGTGTGAGTAGACTTCGGCGGCCTGCAGGTAGGCGAGTGCGGCTTGCGTGTGCTGGTCCGCGTCCCTATGAGCTATTGCGGCCTGCAGGTAGGCGGCTGCGGCCTGCGTGGGCAGCCCAGCCTCCTTGAAGGTCTTTGCAGCCTCCAGGTAACTTCTCGCGGCCAGAATGGAATCACGAGCCAACACGTGGGCTGTTGCGACCCTGTTGTGGACTTCTGCGGCGCTCTCGAGGGCCATCGTGACTTGCGCGAGCAGACCACCCACCCTCGCATAAGCGTCTGCTGCGTTCCGGTAGGCGCGTACAGTCAGATTAGCCAGATCTACTAGATCGGCCAGATCGTGCCGTTCAGCCTTCATGTATTCCTTCGCGGCCTTCATAAAGGTTTTTGCGGCCTTTTCGTAGGCTGGTCCAGCCGGCGAATGTAACTCCATCTGCTGAAGAAAAAGAGCTTCTGCACCCTCGTCGTAACACTTTGCAGCGGCCCTGTGATCACCGACCTCCGAGTAGAGTTTCGCGGCCTGCGTAGAGAATTTTGCGGCCTCCGCGGGCGAAACCTTTTGGGTCTCCACAGCCTGCTTATAGACTTCTAAAGCGCTCCCGATAGCTTCTGTGACCTGCGCGTGCTTATCATCCACCTTCGCAAAGGCCTTTGCGACGTTCAAGTAGGCGCGTGCAGCCAGTTCGGGTTGTTCAGCCGCCATGTATTCCTTCACGGCCTGCGTATAGGATTCTGCAGCCTGCGTATAGAAATTTAGGGCCTCCTGGCGAGGTTGCAGACCAGCAAGGTGCGTAAGGGCTGCTGCGACCATCTCATAAGCGTCTCCGGCCAGCTTCTGCTGATTAAGTGTTTTATAAGCTTCTGCTGCCAGTCTGAAGTTGACTCTAGCCAGATCGTACCGTTTGCGCTCCAGGTAGTATTGTGCGGCCTCCCAGTAGGCTTTTGCCGCCTTCCCGCGGGCGGCTTTGCCCTGCTCGTGCTGTCCAGCGTCCATGTAAGCTTGCGCGTTGGCCTGGCGGGCTGCCGCGACCTGCTCATAGGCTTTTTCAGCTAGATCGCGCCGATGCCCTTTTACATAGGCTGTCACGACATCCCCGTAGGCCTGTGCAGCCAGATCGTACCGCCCCTCGTCTCTGTAGGCTTCCGCCACCTCCAGGTAGGCATCCCCGGCCTGCGTGTAAGCTTGTTGGGCTTGAGCGGGATAGTCCCCCTTCATGTAGGCTTGTGCGGCATTCATAAAGTTTTGTGCAGCCAGATCGTGCCGCCCCTCGTGTCTGTAGGCTTCCGCGACCTTCAGGTAGGCGTCCCCGCCCTGCTTGTAGGCTCGTGCAGCTAGATCGCGCCGATTAACATCCACACCCTCATAGGCTTCCGCGGCCGCGCCGAAGGCTTTTGCGGCCTGCCAATAGGCGGTTATGGCGCGCCGAACCTCACCGCGGTAGTGGTACACCTCCCCTTGTGCGGAGGCCACCTGTCCGGCCATGGAACACCTGTCTTGATCAGCAAGGAAGATTGAAAACTCGTTGAGGCCAGTGCCGGATTCAGTGGTTTGCAGGAGATCGGCTTTCGCCGTCTCCGTGAGCGATTCCCCCAGCAGGCTCGCGACCCTTTCGCGGCTTACTACCTGTGAGTCTTCGCGGCCTATCAGGGTATCGTTATCGTGGTGCACCTTAAAATTCACATGAATAAAATCCGTCAGCTTCTTCACCGCGTCTTCGCTCTCTGCGTCGGCATGCTTATAAAGCGCTAGGATGCCGAAGGCGAGCAGACTCGTGGCTTTGCTTTTGTGATGAAAGGCACGGTCGAAGAAGCGATCCGCCCCTCCCATGTGGGTGATATCCCCAAGGGAAGCTCTGATCGATTCCGCACTATTGAAGTCAACGGACTTCAGCGCCCTGTTGGTGTACCCGTGACGTGGCTCGGACACGCATGAATTCCAATGGGCGTAGCGGCGAAACAAGCGAACGGGACTGTCAACCATGAGAAAGCTCCTTAAACCAACATCGGGGAACGCCGATTGAGACCACCGTTAGCCACCATACCCCGATTCTCGTATCGTTCGGAAGGCAAGAAAACGACGCCCCTGCGCCGCCAGGCTTACGGGGGCGAACCTTTTGTTAAGAATTTATCCGTAATTTAGGCGTTGTCAACTTAGGGAGGTTTGGCCGAAGCCGATGCATGAGTCCTCAGCGTCTCAAAAAGCATTGGACGGATTTTGGGTAACGTGGTGAATTCTCGCCATGCAGCAAAGCACACCGCGAGCTGATTGCGGTAAAGGCTTGATTTTCAGCGGTTGCGCCGAAGCGCGCTGCAAGGTTGGTGTTTGCAGTTAATGCTGTCCCATTGATTAGCGAGGTGACGGGTCCTCGGCATGCCCTGACTGCTTCGTGACCCCTGTCGAAACCAGGTCGCCCCCGCAGTGGGATGGCCCGTAAACCACGGGCCAGATATTCATAAAAACAATGTGGTGCAGTAATGCTGAGGAACCCTATGTTTCCGAGGGTTACACTGCGCACCGGCGCGAATGCCGTTGCTGATGCTGTATTGTCCGTAGCGTCGCCGAGCACCGCATCGGGTGAACACCTGAGATGTGCGCGGCACGCGCACGGCCCGGACGCCTTCGCGCCCTGGCACGCGGCGACCCGCAGGCGTGCACCGGAACTTCAGGACGACAGCCCTAAGAAACTCTAACAAAATGATTTTCTGAGACGACGCCAGCAGATGATACAGGCAGCAATTTTGAGGAAGGCTTCATGGATGATGGCCAGACGTTCAAAGCGCACCCGCAGTCTCTTGAAATGGTGTAGCCAAGCAATGGTCCGCTCAACGATCCAGCGTGTTTTGCCCAGACCACTGCCATGCGGCTCACCGCGCCGGGCGATCTGCGTGGCGATGCCCGCGGCGTGCAAGGGGCGGCGATACTTATCATGGTCGTACCCGCGATCGCCTTGCACAATTTTGGGTTTGCACAGGGGCCGCCCGCGCTTGCCGCGAATCGGTGGGATAGCGTCGACTGGAGTTGCCCCTGTAACTCAGGACAGGCGGACACCGTTAGGTTGATGACACCGCATTACACCTGAACTCGCGAGGCGAGCGGTATTTCAGGGCTTTGTGCGGGTGGCGCTCATTGTAGTGTTCAAACGCGATAGCCAGACGCGAGAGCGCGGCTGGTGCGTCAGACTTGTCCATATAGGCTGACCCTGCCTCGATTTCACGTACACCAAGAAGTGGTTAACTTCTGAGGTACGGAGAATCGAAATGAAAGATGGGAAACTGCCCAAGCGGCAGTACACAGAGGAATTCAAGGCTGAAGCCGTCAGGCTTGCGGCGTCGGTGGGCGGGCTCGAGGCCGCACGGCGCCTTGGTGTGCCGGTGGCCACGGTGGGCAACTGGTCAAGGCGCGGCGTTGCTTCGTCCGGCCCGGGCGGTGGGCCAGCCCCTGGAGAGGCGCCGGCCCGTCGCCCCGTCAGTGAGCTGGAGGCGGAGAACAGTCGCCTTCGTAGGGAATTGGCCGAAGCGAAGCTGGATGTAGAAATCCTGCGAAAAGCGACGGCGTACTTCGCCAAAGTGTCGCGATGAAGTACGCCTGGATCGACAAACATCGCGACCAGTACCCTGTCAACCGCTTGTGCCGCGTGTTGGGCGTATCGCGAAGCGGCTATTGCCAGTGGCGTGTGCGTCCACCGAGCTCCCGGGCGTTGGCCAATCAGGCCCTGGATGCCGAGGTGGCCGCCATCGACCAGGCCAGCCGCCGTAGCTACGGCCGGCCTCGAATCGTCCAGAGACTGCGCCAGCAGGGCCAGATGGTTGGCGCCGAGCGGGTTCGCAAGCGCCTACGGCGCCAAGGGCTGAGGCCGGTGTACAGAAGGCCGTTCGTGGTGAGCACCGACTCGGCACATCCTCTGCCGGTGGCCGCGAACCTCCTGGATCGGCGCTTCGATGGCTGGCAGCCCGATCAGGCCTGGGTGGCCGACATCACGTACGTGCCCACGGGCGAGGGCTGGTTGTACCTTGCGGCAGTGATGGACTTGGCTGGCCGGCGGATCGTGGGCTGGTCAATGTCCGAAGCGATAGATGCGAGCTTGGTGTGCGCCGCTCTGAAATCGGCATGGTGGCAACGCAAGCCGGACAAGGGCCTGCTTGTGCATACCGATCGCGGGTCGCAATATGCCAGTGGGCGCTACCGAGCGCTGGCTGGCGACCTGGACATCACGATGTCCATGAGCAGGAGAGCCAACGCTTGGGACAACGCGCCGATGGAGAGCTTCTTCAAGACGCTGAAGGTCGAGCGCATCTACCAGGTACGCTACGAAACGCGGGCGCAGGCCAGGCTCGATATCGTGGACTGGATCGAGGGTTGGGACAACCGCCAGCGCCTGCACTCGGCCAACGGCTTGCTTGCCCCTGTGGCGTGGGAGAATGCCTGCTTGGCTGCATGACTTGATGTACGTGGAAACGAGACAGGGTCAAAGGTGTTGCCTCGACCCATTGAACCTACCGTCGCTTTTGAGAGGATTTCCACATCGAGTTTCGCACTGGCTAATTTGAAAGAGACTGGATTTGACCTGACCGACAGTGTCCGATAGTTCTGCGCTCGGGTTCGTTAACCACTTTTCCGTGCAGACTGTTTCTCGCCGTTCAAAACCGGCCCAGGGTCGTCAGGATAGGACAACTCGAGCACCACACCGGACGGCAACACTTCGCACATTGTCCGTCAGGTCAAGTACCGGCTGATACAGCTAATTCCTTGCGTAGCCGACTGACTTCCGCCTCCAGCTCCGATACGCCGGGCTTGGCGCGGCTCACAGAGGCTGCCGCGCCTGGCGTGGCCGCCCCGCCTTCGCGCTGCTTGCGCGCCCAGTTTCCGAGGGTCGCCATCGGCACCCCCAAACGGCGTGCCGCCTCATTGTGTCCCACCGAATTTGCCAGTCTTGCCGCCTCCACCCGGAACTCATCCGTGTAGCGACGATTCGGTACCCCTTTTTCGCCCATACCCACCTCCGTTCAACAGATTATCCAACTTCTCTGCTGTACATCGTTTCGAGGCAAGGTCAAGCCTAGGGTCTGTTTACATTTGTTGAAACGTGTTTACATCTCGTCTTTTGCGCGAGCGAGACAAGATGATTCGAACGTTGTTGAGCGACGAGGTATGGGCGCGAATCAAATCGGTATTGCCGGGCAAGGAAGGCGATCCTGGGCGAACGGCGGTCGACAACCGCTGGTTTGTCGAAGCCGTCCTGTGGATCGGCCGAACCGGCTGCCCGTGGCGTGATTTGCCCAAGGCCTTCGGGCGGTGGCACACGGTGTACATGCGCTTCTCGCGCTGGCGGCGCAATGGTGTCTGGGAGCGCGTGGTGCACGCCCTAGCCGACGAAACGGAAATCAGATGTGTGCTGATCGACTCAACCATTGTGCGTGCGCACCAACATTCAGCCGGTGCTCGAAAAAAAGCGGCCCGCAAGCACTCGGCCGCTCCCGCGGAGGACTGAGAACCAAGCTGCACCTGGCCGTCGATGAAGCCGGACGTCCTCTGCGAATGATCGTTACCGAGGGACAAGTTTCCGATATTTCGCGCGCGAATGAAATGGTTGAGCACTTGCGCACCGGTGCAGTCATCGCTGACAAGGGTTACGACTCGGATGCCTTCGTCAACACTATCCGGGCTACCCGTGCGAAGGCCGTTATCCCGCCGCACTCGAATAGAAAGGCCAAGCGTCGGTACAGCCGAAAGCTGTACCGAACTCGCAACATCGTCGAACGATTTTTCGGTCGTATCAAACATTTTCGTCGTGTCGCCACTCGCTATGACAAGCTCGCACAGAACTATCTCGCCTTCGCTTCCCTTGCCTGCGCGTTCGGGCCGCTGGTGAGAATGTGAACAGAACCTAAATTGACAACGCCGCAGCGGGAGTGACGCCTACGATAACGCCGTGGCGGAAACGATCCACGGCGCGTCCACGGCGGAAGTGCTCCCTCCCATTGGCCCGGGGCGTCATCGGCGGGCCGGTGGAACCGGCAATCCTCGAATGGGGGAGACGGGGTCAACGATCGTCGGCCGAGGTGGTCAACTTGCCGCGATGCGAGGACGCCCATGCATGCGTCTACCGGGGCGCAAAAAGCAGGAGAGGGCATTGGAGTCACGTTGGCGCATGCACGCCATGCAGCAAAGCGCACCACGAGCGGCTGGCGATAAAGGCCTGCGCGCCCCGCATGGCGTTGGCGTGCGAAGTGCTGTCGGATCGGCCCGAAGCATGACCGGGCGGCCGGCGTGCGCGCAAGCTTGCGAATCCGGGCAATCATGACGTTCGCGCCCTGGTGAATTGAGCGCCGCGCAAACGGCGGGCGTTCAGGGTCGGAGTCCGGCGGAGGGTGATCACGTTCGCCGAACTACGTAATCAACGAAATCAGCGAAAACAGGGTTGCAAAATCTGTCCAAAAACCGCATTCTTGAGGCCCTTTAAAAGCGCATTTCGGCGGCATGATGAGAGGACTCATGATGCCAATCATCCGCGGCCCGGCCACGCCGCTCCGAGATACGCAGTCACACGCCGCAACCGATCATGAGAGTGAGTCGCCCTTGGCTGCCCACGGGATCTTTGGACCGGGCACTAAATCATCAAGTCTCATTTGACGAATTAAGCCACGCCAGCGTTTGTGAGGGAATAGATCGCCACTTTTTTTCCTCGCTCGGCGCTACGGCTGCCCCGATCCGGCTGCGCGTGAATGAGGTGTGGGCGGACGCGGCGCACGGCGCCGTCGCGCTTAACGCGCCGCCCCGCACCGGCAGCGAACTTCTCGAGCAGGTCAGCGCGACAATTAGCGCAGCCTTCGTGGGCGCGGACGTGCCGGGAAACATCGCCCACGTACAGGCTTTTGTGATCGCGAGCCAGCTGGCATGCGAGGAGTTCTTGAATGTGGACCGCCTATTGAGCCTGCCAAATGTCGAGCAAATTGCGTATCAGCAAGTCCTTGACGTCAGCGTCCGGGGCACCGAGGTTTGCTTTCACAAGACGACGACCTACAAGGCGAAGGGGAGTGAGACACTGGCGCAGGTCGTCGACCTGGGGATGAAGATATGGACCGAGCGCAGTTACCTTGGTTTTGGCGACAGTTGGCGGCTCCACGCCCAGGTGACCAATGCGGCGGTGCGTCTGAGCGGCGCACTTGAGCGCGACGTTCTGCTTGGCGCCGACGAGACGCTCACCCCCGCGGGGCGGCATTTCAAGGTGCCGATGGCGCCGAACGGTTTCTGGGGATGTATTACACAGGTATTTTCGCGGCTCGCCGGCCTGCTTGGCAAGCGGGGCATTGAGGTGGTCGTGGGCAATGCGGAAAATCTAGCCAGTGTGAAAGCCGTTACGCGCCCAGGGCAGCTCGAACTGAATTACCTGGATGAGGATTTCGATCGATCGGCCTTACTCGTGTGCGCAGAGCAAGACTACGGCTGGTGGAACAATGGCGTGGCGGAATATCGAAGCGTTGGCGGTCAGGTCATGCGCGGCAATTATCTCCTGGACGACGAGTTACAATTTAAAGCCTATATGGCGAACGGGGAGGCGAAAGCCGATCGGCAGGCCGGCCTTTTGCTAGCGTCGAAAAAACTGACCGTGGGGGATGATCTTCGTGCCGGGGGCCGCTTTGCGCTTGCGTCGCATACCAATCGCTATGCCGACGAGTACCTCACTCGGACCGTTCTCGCTGCCCAATCGACGGCGACGCTGTTCAAAGACCTCGTAGACGCGCTCGGGGGCGATCTGTTTCGGTACAGCATGACGAGCCATGATTTCATCACGCTGGACGCGGAGAACATCATGTCGCGACATGACGCGGAGTTGCTCGAGTATGCCCGGGGGTTAAGCCGCCTGGAGCGCGCGCAAACGGCCGAGGGATCGGCGATGGCGGCCGAGCTGGCGGAATTAAGGCGGCGCGTTGACGCGTTGGCGCGTGCGCACGACCTATCGGGGCTGAGTGAGCCCGAGCAGATAACGCAGGTGAAAAAACGCTTGGTCGTGGCGGTCATCGATCGGATTTCGGAGGCGTTTCCCGGTGATCCGGGGGGGGCCTTTCAAGTGCTCACAACGCTCGCCTATGCAGAGAAAGCCTCGCACGTCGTCATTCAGGGCGACGGTGGTCCTCAGTTTTTGAACGGACGCGATGAGACGCGCCAAATCTCCATCTTCATCAAAAGCCCCGCAGGGGCGAATTTTGCAGGTAAGGCTTTTATCAAGTTTTACTCGTCGGTAAAAACGCTCGGTGAGCGCGGCGCAGTTCGATTCGGCCGCACGACCTTGGCAAAGGACAGGTTTAACGAAGCGAAGATGTCCTCCGGTTCGCTTTGGTGCGTGGACGACAACGATGAGCCCATCTTGGTGAATGCCTGGTACAACGCAACATTCGTGCTTAACGTTCCGGCAACGCCACCGCTTAGCCCGTGGCCAGTGTGACGCAGTATGTCGTCCCGCGATGGTCGCCATTGTCACGCCCCTGCGGCCGGCTGAGGCCGGTCGGAGAAAATGGAAGCCAACGTTTCGTAAAATCGAGAAACGGAGGCATGGGTGAATCGAATTCCAAGAGCGGTCTATACGAAGGAGCTTCGCGACGAAGCGGTCAAGTTGGCGTTGGCCGAAGGTGTGGGGGTATCGGAAGCTTCCCGGCGCTTGTCGATCCCAATCAAGACGCTGGCAAACTGGATGCGCGCGGCGAAGGCCGGTAAGCTGAAAGATGTCGGCCGGCACCAGAGGCGGTATTGTCAGGTTGTTTGGTTGACGATGCGCCAATAGGGAGTTGCAGAAAACGATGCTCGTTATGCCGCCATACGGGCGGAGCAAGCCCATTGCCAGGCGGCGAAGGCCTGGGTGTGTACCGCGCGTTTATGCTCGGCATTGCGGTGATAGCGGCACGCCATGAATAGGTTCGAAACCTGACCGTGGATCGAGGTGAAGCGCTGCAATTGGCGTGCTGACTTAGAAGCTCTAACAAAATGATTTCCTGAGATGGCGCCAGCAGATGATGCAACCAGCCATTTTCAGGAAGGCTTCGTGAATGATTGCGAGGCGCTCGAAGCGAACTCGCAATCGCTTGAAGTTGTGCAGCCACGCGATCGTTCGCTCGACAACCCAACGCGTCTTGCCAAGACCGCTGCCGTGAGGCTCGCCGCGGCGAGCAATCTCGGTGGCGATGCCGACGGCGTGCAGGGGCTTGCGGTACTTGTCGTGGTCGTAGCCGCGATCACCCTGAACGATGTGCGGTTTAGACAAGGGGGCGACCGCGCTTGCCTCGAATCGGAGGAATCGCCTCGATCAGTGGCAGCAGTTGGGTAATGTCGTTGCGGTTGGCGCCCGTGAGTATCAGCGACAGTGGAATGCCTTGGGCGTCGGTCAGGACGTGGTGCTTTGAACCTGGTCGCGCGCGATCTGTGGGGTTAGGTCCTGTTTTTGACCCGACCCCACTGCCCGGGTAGAAGAGGAATCGACGACTACACGAGACCAGTCGATGCGATCGGCCGCACGGAGCTTGGCCAGAAGTACCTCGTGCAGACGATCCCAGACGCCAGCCTTCTGCCAGGCATGTAGCCGTCGCCAGCAACTCATGCCTGAGCCGCAGCCCATTTCCTGCGGCAGCATTTCCCAAGGGATGCCGGATTGCAGAACGAACAGGATGCCCGTGAGCACGGCACGATCGTCCAGCGGCTTGCGCCCGGGATAGCGGGCGCGCCGAGGCTTCGGTGGCGGCAGCAGTGGCTGGATGATTGCCCACAGTTCGTCGTCGAGTATTGGTTTGGCCATGTCCTTTGCGCAGCGATGACTGCGCAAAGGTTAACAAAAATCACTTTGAGTTAACAGCCCCCGTAAACTCATTTTGTTAGAGATTCTTAAAGCGGCGCATCACCTTCTCCCGCACCCGCGTAGGCTGATGCGAATTCTCCGCACGGTTGTTCAACCCTTTATGCTGGCGGTGTTCGGCGCTTAGCCCGAGCTCGTGGTGGGCCGCCGCATAGCTGCGCAGTTTGTCTGTGACGATCACGCGCGCACCGCCATGGCGCTTGAGCAGGCGGCGCATGAGCCGTTTGGCGGCGGCCGTGTCGCGACGGCTTTGCACCAGCACCTCAAGCAATGCGCCGTGTTCGTCGACCGCCCGCCACAGCCAGTGCTTTTTGCCGGGGATCGTCACGACCACTTCGTCAAGATGCCACTTTTCGCCGCGCCCCGCGGACCTCGCTCGAATACGCCCCGCGATGGCCAGACCGAACTTCGTCGCCCAGCACCGTACCGTTTCGTACGTGAGTTCGATCCCGTGGGCGGCCAGCATCTCCTCAACCATGCGCAGGCTCGGCGGGAATCGGTAATATAGCCACACTGCGTAGCTGATGACGTCGGGCGGAAAACGGTAGCCTATGAATGAGATCACGACCTCGCTCGAGCGCGCGGGGCTGACTGAGGTTTTTTTCATGTCGCATTCTATCCTCCATCGCTAACAACCTGACAATACCGTGGGCACTGATCGAACCTTTGCTGCCGACGCCAACACCGCGACGCCAGAAATATCCAGGGCGGCTACCGGTTTCAAACCGAGCTGCACTGAACGGCATCCTGTTCGTGTTCAAGACCGGGATACGCTGGTGCGACCTGTCGACCAAGTTGGGATTCGGTTCGGGGCCAACCTGCTGGAGGCGCTTGTGCGACTGGCAGAAAGCCGGCGTATGGATCAGGTTGCACCAGCTACTGCTGGACAAGTTACGCGAGGCGGGCGAGCTCGATTTCTCACGAGCAGCCGTCGATTCATCTGAAAGAGACTGGATTTGACCTGACCGACAGTGTCCGATAGTTCTGCGCTCAGGCTCGTTAACCACTTTTCCGTGCAGACTGTTTCTCGCCGTTCAAAACCGGCCCGGGGTCGTCGGGATAGGACAACTCGAGCACCACACCGGACGGCAACACTTCGCACATTGTCCGTCAGGTCAAGTACCGGCTGATACAATTCATCGTCGGTGCGAGCCGTTGGGGCGGGCGAAAAACGGACCCGAACCCCACGGATCGCTCGCGACCAGGTTCCAAGCATCACATCCTCGTCGATGCAAATGGCATCCCCGTCAGGGCAATCCTGACCGGCGCGAACCGCAACGACGTCACCCAGTTGCTGCCGCTCGTCGACGCGATCCCACCCATTCGCGGCGTGCGCGGCCAACCGCTTCTGAAGCCCAAAGTCATCTACGCAGACCGTGGCTACGATTCCGGGCCGCATCGTCAGCGGCTTCGCGAGCGCGGCATCAAACCGGTGATCGCCAGGCGCCGGACAGAACACGGCAGTGGCTTGGGCAAATTCCGCTGGGTTGTCGAACGTACTCATGCGTGGCTTCACAACTCTCGCCGTCTTCGCATTCGCTTCGAACGTCGGGCTGACATTCACGAGGCATTCCTCAAACTCGGCTGTTCTCTCGTCTGCTGGAACATCTTCCGGCGCGCTGAGCCGTCTTTTTGAAACAGTCTCTTAACGAGCACTGGTTCACGACGCTCGCGCACGCTCGGGCTGTCATCGCGGCATGGCGTCAGGACTATAACGAGCAAAGGCCACACAGCGCACTGAACTACCTTGCGCCGTCAGAGTTTGGGGTTCCACGCCGGAACCCCGGAAGATTTCGTTAGTGCGCTGGATGCATCGGCTGTGCCACCAGGCGCACGCCCAAGGCAGCGCAAACGCGGCTGATCGTCTCGAAGCGCGGTTCGCTGCCGGGCCGAAGCGCTTTGTACAGCGCTTCGCGCGCGATGCCAGAATCCTTCGCCACCTGCGACATCCCTCGTGCACGGGCAATGTCACCGATAGCAGCGGCCAGCAATGCCGGATCGTTCTCTTCAAGAACGGTTGTCAGGTACGCCGCCACTTCCTCTTCGCTGTTCAGATATTCGGCCGCATCGAACTCGGAGAGTTCGGAAACCTTAATTCTCTTGGTCATAATCAATCCTCCAGGGATTTCGCCAACGCAATGGCTCGCCGAATGTCGGCCTGCTGGGTGGACTTGTCACCGCCTCCCAGCATCACGATCACCAGCTCGCCGCGCTGAACGTAGTACAAGCGCCAGCCTGGCCCGAAATGTTCGCGCATCTCGAACACGCCTTCGCCTACAGGCGCCACGTCGCCCAAGTTGCCAAGCTGGGCCTTGCGCAGCCGCTTAACGAGGCGCTGCCGTGTCAGGCCGTTCTTCAGGCCTTGGAGCCAATCGGAGAACTCGCCGAGTTGTTTCACCGTATAGGTCATAAATCAACTGTAATCGATTGATTACGCAATGTCAAACCGATGCGGACGGCTTCGGCCGCTTATTGTCGGATAACAAGTGGTTTGCGACATTGAGGTCGGACGGAATTCGTGGAGGCCAACGGGTTAGGCAGCGATGTGATTCAAATAGAAGCGCTGCGTGAACGCGACAGGCGATTGGTAGTTCAGACGCGCCTGCGTGCGCTGCTGATTGTAGAAGATTTCGATGTATTCGCTAATCGCCAGGCGCGCCTGCTCGCGCGTGGCGAAGCGTTGATGATTGACCAGTTCATTCTTCAGCGTTCCTCAGAAGGATTCGATGGGCGCGTTGTCGTAGCAGTTGCCACGGCGGCTCATCGACGCGCGCATGTCGAACCGGCCGTTGAGTGCTTGATAAGCCAGCGCACAATATTTGGGCGGATTCAACCGGTCGTCGCAACACCATTGATCGACGAGGTGTTGCGTGAGAAGAAGTGCAAAGCAGGTATATCGGTTGTCAGGGCGAGCAGCGATTGACCTTGCCTCGAAACGACGTACAGCAGAGAAGTTGGATAATCTGTTGAACGGAGGTGGGTATGGGCGAAAAAGGGGTACCGAATCGTCGCTACACGGATGAGTTCCGGGTGGAGGCGGCAAGACTGGCAAATTCGGTGGGACACAATGAGGCGGCACGCCGTTTGGGGGTGCCGATGGCGACCCTCGGAAACTGGGCGCGCAAGCAGCGCGAAGGCGGGGCGGCCACGCCAGGCGCGGCAGCCTCTGTGAGCCGCGCCAAGCCCGGCGTATCGGAGCTGGAGGCGGAAGTCAGTCGGCTACGCAAGGAATTAGCCAGTGCGAAACTCGATGTGGAAATCCTCTCAAAAGCGACGGTAGGTTCAATGGGTCGCTGCAACAGCCTCGCGTAGTTTATCGGCCGGAGACATGAAGCCCAATGTTTTTCTGGGCCTTTCATTGAGCCGCGCTGCAATTTTGTTCAGCTCCGCCTGCGAGTATTGATCAAGTTGCGTACCGTGGGGCAAGTACTGACGCAGGAGTCGGTTCGTGTTTTCGTTGGTGCCGCGTTGCCAAGGACTTCGCGGGTCGCAGAAGTAGACTTTCACATCCGTGGCGATCGTGAAGTCTTTGTGGTTCGCCAGTTCCATTCCTCGGTCCCAGGTGAGCGACTTGCGTAGATGCTGCGGCAACCGCTTAACCTCGCGCTTCAGGCCCGCCACGACGCTCAACGTGTCCTTCCCCTTTACCTTGACGATGATGGCGAACCTCGATCGCCGCTCGACCAAAGTGGCGACATGAGTATTGTTGGCGCCACTGACGAGATCTCCTTCCCAATGCCCCGGTACCGCACGGTCGGCTGCTTCAGGTGGTCGCTCGTGAATCGAAACCGCGTCAGCAATCTTATTGCGAGCTCCCTTCGTGCTGGAAAAGCGTGAGTGACGCATCTTCCGTTGGGTCCGCAGGTGATACTGCAGCTCCTTCTTGAGAACGCCGCGCGCTTGCACGAACAGGCTGCGATAGATCGTCTCGTGAGACACGCGCATCGCCTCGTCATCGGCATATCGGTTCTTAAGCCAACCGCTCACTTGCTCCGGAGACCATTCGCGGTAGAGCTTGCGCTCGACCGCATAGCGCAAGCGCCGGTTCTGCTCCAG
Source organism: Pandoraea faecigallinarum (assembly GCF_001029105.3). Taxonomy (NCBI): domain Bacteria; kingdom Pseudomonadati; phylum Pseudomonadota; class Betaproteobacteria; order Burkholderiales; family Burkholderiaceae; genus Pandoraea; species Pandoraea faecigallinarum. Next base: position 365,155 of record NZ_CP011808.2, read on the forward strand.
GAGGCAGCGTTTGGGACGCAGAGCAGCCTGCAAGGCTCGCTCTTGCGCTTCCAGAGCTCGATAGTGGCCTGTTCCGCCGTTACGCGCAATCTCACGGGACATTGTTGAAGGCGCGCGGTTCAACTGGCGGGCAATCGCTCGAACTGAAAGCCCAGCCGAGACGCCCCGCGAGATCTCTTCACGTTCGCTCAAGCTCAATGCCCGCAACGACCGCTTACGAACACTAGGGGTGTACCCTCCGCATAGTCGGATCACGCCGTAGATGGAGCCGGCAGGCTTGCCTAACGCCTTGCCGATGCCAAGAAACGATTCACCTGCTCGCCACCGTCGCCAAACCTCTGACTTGCCTTCCGGCGGCAAACCTGGCCGTCCCATTTGTGCCATTCCTCAACCCTCCCTCATTCGATATTAATAGGAAGGTGTTGCCTCGACCCATTGAACCTACCACGGCATACTTCGCGAAGGGGTCGCGGTGAAGTATGCATGGATCGACGCTCACCGCGACCAATACGACGTAAGCCGTCTGTGCCGAGTGCTGAGGGTCTCGCGCAGTGGCTACTGCCAATGGCGGGTACGGAGGCCAAGCGAGCGGCGGCAGCCGCAGGCGGCCTTCGATGACGAAGTCGCCCGTCTGCACGCGCAGAACCGCGGCTGCTACGGCCGTCCAAGACTGGTCAAGGCGCTGGCCGCCCAGGGCATGAAGACGAGCGCAGAGCGCGTGCGCCGCAGCTTGATACGTCAAGGTTTGCGGCCGGCATACCGGCGGGCATGGCAGACGACCACAGACTCGGCTCACCGCTTGCCGGTGGCGCCGAACCTGCTGGCGCGACGCTTCGATGGATGGGGGCCGAATCAGGCGTGGGTCGCGGATATCACGTACCTAGCGACGGACGAAGGCTGGTTGTATTTGGCGGCCATTCTGGACCTGGGAAGCCGGCGCATCGTTGGGTGGTCGATGTCCGAGCGCATCGATGCCAAGCTCGTGTGTGCGGCGCTGCGCTCTGCGCACGGGCAACGTCGGCCGCCTCGGGGCTTGATTGTACATAGCGATCGCGGCGTGCAATACGCGAGTTGGTCGCACCGCGCGCTTGCTCAGGGGTACGGGATGGTCATGTCGATGAGCCGGCGTGCCAATGCTTGGGATAATGCGCCGATGGAGAGCTTCTTCAAGACGCTGAAAGTCGAGCAGACGTCGCGATGCCGCTACGAAACACGAGCCCAAGCAAGACTGGATGTGATGAACTGGATCGAAGGCTTTTACAATCGTCAACGCATCCATTCATCGATCGGGTACCGCACGTCGTGTGATTACGAAACGATGCTACAAGCGGCGTGAGTTGCTGTACGTGAAAACGAGGCAAGGTCAGATCTCGCGGGGCGTCTCGGCTGGGCTTTCAGTTCGAGCGATTGCCCGCCAGTTGAACCGCGCGCCTTCAACAATGTCCCGTGAGATTGCGCGTAACGGCGGAACAGGCCACTATCGAGCTCTGGAAGCGCAAGAGCGAGCCTTGCAGGCTGCTCTGCGACCCAAACGCTGCCTCCTGGAGCAGAACCGGCGCTTGCGCTATGCGGTCGAGCGCAAGCTCTACCGCGAATGGTCTCCGGAGCAAGTGAGCGGTTGGCTTAAGAACCGATATGCCGATGACGAGGCGATGCGCGTGTCTCACGAGACGATCTATCGCAGCCTGTTCGTGCAAGCGCGCGGCGTTCTCAAGAAGGAGCTGCAGTATCACCTGCGGACCCAACGGAAGATGCGTCACTCACGCTTTTCCAGCACGAAGGGAGCTCGCAATAAGATTGCTGACGCGGTTTCGATTCACGAGCGACCACCTGAAGCAGCCGACCGTGCGGTACCGAGGCATTGGGAAGGAGATCTCGTCAGTGGCGCCAACAATACTCATGTCGCCACTTTGGTCGAGCGGCGATCGAGGTTCGCCATCATCGTCAAGGTAAAGGGGAAGGACACGTTGAGCGTCGTGGCGGGCCTGAAGCGCGAGGTTAAGCGGTTGCCGCAGCATCTACGCAAGTCGCTCACCTGGGACCGAGGAATGGAACTGGCGAACCACAAAGACTTCACGATCGCCACGGATGTGAAAGTCTACTTCTGCGACCCGCGAAGTCCTTGGCAACGCGGCACCAACGAAAACACGAACCGACTCCTGCGTCAGTACTTACCCCACGGTACGCAACTTGATCAATACTCGCAGGCGGAGCTGAACAAAATTGCAGCGCGGCTCAATGAAAGGCCCAGAAAAACATTGGGCTTCATGTCTCCGGCCGATAAACTACGCGAGGCTGTTGCAGCGACCCATTGAACCTACCATGCCTTGGTTCTAGCAAAGAAGTTGGCTCGGCAGAAATAGCCAAAATAGTGCTTGAACTGAGGCAGGAATTCCCCTTGACCGATCTTCTCCAGGCTGCGAGGTTGCCACGCAGTACGTACTACTATCGGATCAAAACGCTGGCCACCCCAGACCGGCATGGTGGGCTCAAGGCGAAGATTCAGGCGGTCTATGCTGCACATCGCGGCTTGTATGGCTATCGTCGCATCACCTTGACTATCCGCAGTGATGGCGAGCTGGTCAATCACAAGAAGGTGCAGCGCCTCATGAACGAATTGGGAATCAGGTCGAGGGTGCGCAGGAAGAAGTTCCGGTCGTACCAGGGCGAAATCGGCGAGGCCGCGCCAAACCTGCTCAATCGTGAATTCACCGCGTCGGGCCCAAACGAGAAGTGGGTTACCGATGTGACCGAGTTCCGGGTCGCGGGGAAAAAGCTGTACCTTTCTCCGGTCATGGACCTCTACAATGGGGAAATTGTTGCCTACGAGTCGAGCTATCGCCCCGACTTCCCGATGGTCATGGGCATGCTCAGGAAAGCTGTCAAGAAACGCGGAAATGCGGCTACACCGATGCTTCATTCAGACCAGGGTTGGCACTATCGCATGCAACCGTACCGAGCGGCACTGGCGCGCTATGGAATGAAGCAAAGCATGTCGAGAAAAGGAAATCGCTTCGATAACGCGGCCATGGAGAGCTTCTTTGGCACTCTGAAGGCCGAGTACTTCCATCTCTCGGACTTCGAAGACGTCGACGCATTACGAGTAGGTCTGAAGGGCTACATCGACTACTACAACCGGCGCCGCATCAAATCGAAACTTGGTGGACTGAGTCCCGTGGAATATCGAATGCGAGCGGGAAAAAACTAACGCTTCAACGTCCAACTCTCGGGGTTCAGTTCAAATCCGGGGCGATTCATCACCCTCCCCGCTCAGCGTCATGACCGAGCAGCGATATGTCAAGCCGTCGGCCCTTGCGGTTTGCGCCCGTGCCCCACCGGGCTGCGCAGTCGCGCCCCCCGGGCCCACCGCGTTCAAGCCACGCATATCGCGTCGGAGACCGCAGGCCGCGTGGCGCCGATGCTCGTCGTCTGCCGCCGAGCCCGCGCACGATACTTGCAGGAAAGCGTGTGCAGCGTTAAGCCCCCCGGTTAAGCCGCGTGCGGCTCTGTCACATAGTTGGCGGCCGCGGCGAGTCGCCGCTCCAGCCCCCTCTTACCCTCGATATGAAGGGCGATACTCGTAACCACATCTACAAACTTCTGCTCATGCTTATCGGGGTTATGAACGGCCGCTTCGGACATATCACGAAGCTCACTGAATCCGTCAATCGCGCCTTGCATGAGCAGTCGTTTGGTCACCCTGACGCGCAGTTTCGAACGGGCGACGCTGCGATCGGCCGGTTCCTGCGCATCGAGTTCCGACGACAACTTTGCCTGCGCATCGAGTTCCGACGAAAACTTTGCCTGCGCATCGGGATTCTTCGACAACGCCAGATATCTCGCCATCAGCGCAGCAACGAAGAATTTGTCGGACTCCGGGCCCCCCTCCGCTAGAAACTGCCGCTCGAGCTCACTGAGCTTTTCGTTGGCCCACCCTTTAATCTTCTCGACATCGTGTAACGACGGTGCCGTGACCTGCTTTTCCTCTCGTCCCGCCCTGACCCATTCGACGACGGCAAAACCTAGCCAGAAGACGGCCAACGTGACGACGGCCGTCGTCGCGGCCAGCGCCGCCACACCGCCGATGCCGAGATACGCAAACCCGCCGAGCAGCACTGAGAGCGTCGTTGTCCCCACCCCGACCCCGATACGAATCTTGGCATTAAGTCGTTGCTTGTCTGCCACTTCGATCGAATGCTCAGCGTTCTTCAACAACTTGGCATGCACGACGTTCGCTAGCTTGTTCGCGACGAGAAGTGATTGCTTGTCGGATACCTGGAGCAGTTCGTGGAAGCTCGCTTTGCCCGCCGAGCCCGTTTTTTTGTCGACGAGCAGTCTTTCATCGAGCGCCTTCAAATTTTCGGATGACCACGTGGCTTCATTCGAAGCGGCTAGCCCCTCGCTCGTTATCCCGAGCACTTTCACTTTAAAGTCTGCCAGCGTCTGCGCGTCCTGGGCGGCACGCGTGTGCTCTATCGTGCCTTGCGCGATATGCAACACACCGCCTATGGCACCGAACACGCCGGTGAACGCGCCCAACAGCGGGGAAATTAAAAAGCCGAATTTGGTGCCTGCCCAATTCAATAATCGCACCACGGTGGCCCCTGCCTGAACATAGACGTCGCGAACATACCAAACCCTGTTGGCGCGCGCGGGTAAGCTCGCCACTGCCGAGGCCGCAATGAGCTCCTTCTCTTTGAGGGCCGCTGCCGCCTGGTAGGGGTTCGGGCGCGCGGCTTGTTCGTCGCTGCCCTGGATGGCGGCATCGGCTTGCCCCTCACCCACGGCGTCCACCTTGGGCGCTTCGCGCCGAGCGGCGCGGGCTTTTTGCTCGGCCGCCTGCCTCTTGCGCTCGTTCGCTTGTGTCTTGAACTGGGCATGGATCTCACGGAACTCGGCGGCGGCCTTCTCAACTTTGCCGAGCTCTTCGTTGCGCTTTTTTTGCTCGGCGGCTTGTTGGCGGCCCAGCCACCAAACGGTTAACACTTCGGCGATCGCCCCACCTTGCATGACCGGATAAATCGACATGGTGGCGGCAGAGCCGAGGGTTCGCACTTTCTCAAAAAACTGCGCGACGGTACCGCTCAAGTAGGCCGCCGCCGCGGCTAGCCAGCTCCCGTATAGGGTCGGCGTCCACCAACCGCGAGCGCTGGAGGGCACCGGCTTCGAAGCGCTCGCCGGCGCCGCTACCGGCCCGTGCAGAGACGCCCTCAGCGAGACGGGCAAAAGGCCACAACTTAGGCCCCCTTCCTCTTGAACCCCACCGCCCGGGGGCGGGGCGCTCCCTTTGTGTGACGGCGGTGCGGCATGCTCCGCGACGCGCACGCGCACGCCCCCGCTCGGGGGACATTCTGGCTCGCAGGCCCGCTCTTTATTTATTTGCAGCAACGGTCGCCAATTCGCCGCGCCGACTACTACCCTTTTCGGGTCGGAACACTCCGCGGGCGGGCCGCCGGCCATAATGGGCGCCACGATGTGTAGCCCCGCCTCGCCGCATACGTTCGCCAGCCTATGGCGTACGTGATCGTTGAAATGCGAAGGGGCAGATTTAAATTTCTCGACAAGATCTTCGCCCAGGGGGCCGTTGGGCGGCGTCAAGCGACTGTGCTCCACCTGGACATGCAAAGCAAACGGCTGCGCCGGGTCAGCCTGCGCCGAGGTCTCAGCGCCTCTCTTGGGCTCCAGCCAGAAGATGCTCTCTAGGCATGTGTGCAGACCCCGGAGATCGGACTTGTTGTCCGCAAGAACGCCGTCTGCCGGGGGCGAGGCATCGGCAGGCGGTGTCCACCACTCGTCATGGCGCACCCGCACCTTGCCCTCGGACGTCAAAGTCATGTGAGTGGCGCTTTGAGGCGAGCCCGTCGAGAATATGGGCATCGCATATTCCGCAGCGCGCCGAGGGAGCTCCGCGAACTCACGCGTGCCCATCAGAATCGCGAGCGCGTGCGCCGCCTTGCGCACGTCACCCTTATCGGCGCCGCTGCGTTGCAGCGCTGAGGCGACGAGCTCGACGATGTGCTCGAACCCCGCCTTGCCGCACGCCACGGGCGTGAGTGCGTGATTTTTGGCGAGGGTTTCGCGGTCGATGAGGATGGCTCCGTCTTGCGCGAACGTCGTTATCGTCAAGTCTTCCGCCGCGCGTTCCGTGTCGAAAAACCGATTGGCCAGACATGCGTAGACCTCATCCGTGGGCTCGGGCGCGTCGCATGTCTTGGGTTCGGTCGGCTCGTCGGGGGGGGCTATCTTGTTAATCCTCTCTTCTTCGGAAATTGAGGCAGTGGCGACAATGGCGTAACCGTGGCGCATAACTGAGAAGGCTTAAAGTCATTGGCAACTCGCGACTTTTACCCCAAAACCCGGCAAAAAACTTTCGAAATTGTGCATAAACTTCCATACCGTGTCAGACCACAGCGCCTGATGCACGACGCTTAGAGGCCAGTTCAAAAAGTCAGTTGAGTGTTTCTGAGGATGTTCCAGCAGACGAGAGAACAGCCGAGTTTGAGGAATGCTTCGTGAATATCGGCGCGCCGATCGAAGCGGATGCGAAGCCGCCGGAAACGATGGAGCCAGGAGTGGGTGCGCTCAACGACCCAACGATATTTGCCCAGCCCGCTGCCGTGTTCGGTCCGACGCTTGGCGATCATAGGTTTGATGCCTCGCTCGCGCAGTGCGCGCCGGTGCCGGGTGGAATCGTAGCCGCGATCGGCATAGACGATACCGGGCTTCTGAAGCGGGCGGCCGCGAACACCGCGAATCGGTGTAATCTCGTCAACGAGGCGCAGCAACTGTGTGACGTCGGCGGCGTTCGCGCCGGTGAGGATCGCGACGATTGGGATACCGTTGGCGTCTACGAGGAGGTGGGGCTTGGAACCGGGTCGCGCCCTATCCGTGGGGTTCGGGCCAGTTTTTCGCCCGCCCCAACAGCACGCACCGATGACGAATCGACGGCGGCATGTGAGAGATCGATTTGGCCAGCTGCGCGCAGTTTGTCCAGCAGTAACTCGTGTAGCTGCTCCCATACGCCGGCCTTCTGCCAGGCGTTCAATCGTCGCCAGCAAGTGGCTCCTGAACCGAAGCCCAGGCGGATCGGCAAATGGTTCCAGCGAATGCCGGTCTTGAGCACGAACAAGATGCCGTCGAGTGCTGCTCGATCGGGCACGCGCGGGCGACCAGGATCGCTTTTCGCGCGAGGCTTCACCTCTGGCAGTAACGGTTCGATCAGTTGCCACAAATCGTCGTCAATGATCGGCGCTTGCATTCCCTCAGTCCCCGTTGCCTGGATACCTGAGCTTGACAGGTCGCCTCGAAAGTTAACAGCCCCTCTCGGGATTTTTGAACTGGCCTCTTAGGCAACAACGTTCGGCGCTGCGGTGCGTGCATACTGCGAGTAATGTTCGGCACCTTATCAGTCGTGCTCAGGATCAATACCTCAAATACGAAATTATTGACAGCCCACGACGACGAGCCTCAGTCCCGCTGCGACACCCTCGTCAAAACGGCGCTGTCACCGTAAATCTCACACCTTGTTGCAGCCCGCCCATCCCGGTGCTCGCGCTGTAATCGAGTCCGAACACCAGCGCGCGAGTCCTGAGCTTCGTTCCGACGCCAATCTGCACGCGATCGCTGCCGTAAGGGCTGCCGGGGACGAAATACACTGGCCCGCTCGATGCGAGATCCGCATACGCGAGCCCCGCCAGGCTCTGTCCGCTGAAGTCGTGCTGCAATTCGACGCGGATGTAGGGCGAGAACGTCCCGATGAGCGTCGCCTTCGAAAAACCCCCCGCACACCCAGCGCCCCCGACAGCGTGTTCACGTTCTGCTTGAAATACGTCAGCGCGTTGAGTCCTGCACCCGACTCGCTGTATTGGTCGAGCGTCGAGCGCGACGCGCTCAGACGTCCGCACGGCGAGAACAACCAGTCGTCGCTGCGGTACTCATACCCGGCCGACAGCGCCCCGAAGAACTGCTGACCATTGCGCTTGCCCGTCGCGTAATCGTTCGCGTCGATCACCCAGCGTCGCGAATCGAAGCTCAACGTTCCGAAGCCCGCCACTGCATCGACGAACAACGTCCGCGTCGGACGGAAGCTCGCATACCGCGCACCGCTGTAGCTATCGCCCGTGCTGCGCGTACCCGAACTGCCGATAACGGTCAAATCGTGGCCGTAGCCCACGCCCGCCCCCAGCGAGAACTGGTCCGAAAACCGGTAATCCGCGCCCATCGTTACGCCGCCCGTCGCGAAGCGAAACCCCGAGCGCTGCGCCGACGTGTTGGCCAAACCGAAGTCCACCGTCCCCGCCGTCCAGAACGCGAAACGCCTGTCTTCGTTTGCCCCCGCTCCGGGCAGGTTCGGCACGCTGCCATCGCCCGTTCCGATCCCGCTCGCGCCCACGGACTTGTCTGGCGCGTCGAGACCGCGCGCCTTGCTCTGCGCCATCGGACTCGCATCGCCGCGCAGACAGGCGTCGCGCTCCGAAATGCCGACGACGTCGTCGCAGCACGATGCGTCGCGCTTGCGCTGCGCGTTCGGCAGAATCACGTTAAGCCCGTTGCCCGACGGCGCGCGTCCCGTGCCGTGCAGCGCTTCGAGACGCGCGTTGTAGTTGCCGATCTGCGTTGTCGCGAGTCGGCGTGCCGCCTCCACCTGCGCGCCTATCAGGCCGGAGACGTCGGGATCGGTCGACGGATCCTTGCGCGGCGCGGCGGTGACGCGTGCGGTCGCCGGTGCCGATGTCGCGTTGGCGTTCGACAGCGTGTAGGTGATGATCGCCGTCCCGGCGAACGCGGCCGCTGACGCGAAACGCAACCTGTAGCGGTTGCCCGTCGCTCCGGCCGACGCGGGTGTAGCAATGAGCGTCACGGTGCCCGCATTCACCGGCGACACCGACACGAGGTTCGCGGCCGTGAATGGCCCGCCGATGGCGCCGCCGGTGATACTAACTTTTTAGAAAGTAAATTCATTGTGCCGCATATTGGCACTCGGGTTGTTGGAAGAACGATTTGACGAGTTCGGGCAGTTTTTGGATTCGCCGCAGGGCGCCAAGTGCGAGTTTTTTCATGTCATCGCTGTTTTGCACAAGGCGTCGGCTGACCTGGCGTTTGACATGCGCCCACACTTGTTCGTCCGGGTTCAGTTGCGGTGCGTACGGCGGCAGGTAGAACAGCTTGAGCCGGCCATCGAGCGATGCGACATAGTCTTTGACGAGCTTGGATTTATGGATGGGATGACCATCGACGATGAGGAACACGGGTTTTGTCGCGCCGATCATCAGGCGCGTGAGGAATTCTTTGAAGGTACGTGAGCTCACGGAACCTTCATGAATCATGAACCGGAAGTCGCCGCGTGGGCTGACTGCCGAGATCATATTCAACGAGAACCGGCGTCCGGTCACGGTAACGACAGGCGTTTGTCCAATCGGCGCCCAGGTTGTGCCGGTGTGGTAATCGGAACGAATGCCGGCTTCATCGGCGAAGTAGATCGTGGCACCTTCGGCACGGGCCTGGGCTTTGATCGCGGGATAGGTTTCGGCTTCCCACTGCTGGACTAACTTGGCATCTTGCTGCCACGCTTGGTACAGCGGCTTTTGAACCGAGAACCCAAGCAGTTTCATCACGCGACTGACGGAGGCCAACGCCAGGGTTTTTCCGAACTGCCGTTTGATCAACTCGCCGATCAGCGACAATGTCCACAAACCGAATTCGAACTTGAACTGTTGCGGGGAGTTCTCGCGAACGGCTTGGGCAATCCAGCGCATTTCGTCGGCGCTGATCTTTGGCGGGCGACCGGAAATCGGTTTGGCCAGCAATGCATTTTGCCCGCCGTCAGCGAACTTCGCGAGCCAGCTAAAAATCGTGCGAACACTCAGGCCGTACGCAGCCGCCACGTTGGCTACCGCTTCGCCTGCGCGCACCGCTTTGACGGCTTGCTGGCGCATGACCTGGAGGGTGTGGTGGTCCAGTTTGCGACCGTCGGATAAGCGTTTGCATTTCATCTCGACACTATATCGCAAAAGTGATTTTACTTTCTAAAATGTTAGTATCAATGTCCGTGGTGCCGTTGGCATCGACCGTCGCTTGCAGGTTCGACGCCGGCACCGGCACCGCGGCTACCGTCACGGTCACGGCGATGGGCGTCGATGTGCCGAAGGCATTCGTGAGCGTGTAGGCGAACGACACGTCTGCATTCGTGGTCGCCGCCGGCGTATAGACGATGTCTTCGCCGTTCTCGACGGCCATGCCGCTCGCAGGCGGCGTGGAGATCGCCACGCGCGAAACGGCCCACCCACCGCATTGGCCGTCGCACGGATGGTGACGGGCGTGGTCGAGGACGTTCGCACTTGTACCGCGGGCGCCGACGGCACCTGATTCGACGTCGCGGAGTTGATCGTGAGCGGCAGCGTTTTCGTCGTCGAGAACGGCGCGCCGGGGCCGGAGGAACTGTCGGTGACCGTGATGTTGATGTTGTATGGTCCACCGGGCTGTGTCGGTGTCCCGGCAATGGCGCCATTGGCAATGCCCAACCCCGGAGGCAGACCGGTGATGGCGTAATTGTAGGGCGCGGTGCCGCCGCTGACGGAAAGCGGCTGATTGTATGGCTGCCCGGCCGTGCCGGCGGCCAGCGCGGTGGTATTGATCGCCAGTGTCGGGGCGACTGCCGTGTACACGTAGTTGACGTTGGCCGCGCTCGTTCCCCCAGCCGCCGTAACCGTGACGCCGGCCGTGCCGACACCCGGCGGCGACATCACCGTAATGCTCGTTGCACTGACGGTCGTCACGTTAGTCCCGGGCCGCCCGCCGAAAGACACATCGGTCACGCCGACGAAATTGGTCCTGGTGATCGTCACTAGCGTACCGCCGCTCGCAGGCCCGGAAGGCGTGGTAAGGCTTGAAACGGTCGGTGTGCTTGCGAAGACAAATGCGTTACCCATCGGCGTCGACGTATCGTCCGGCAACGAGACGAAGATAGTTGCGGGACCCACGGCGTGTGCAGGCGCAACAGCCGTGAGGTGTGACGATTCGGTGACGACGACGTTTGTGGCCGCACCGCTGTCGAAGCTCACCGTCACTCCCGCGACGAAGCCGCTGCCTGTCAGTTCGAACGGCGTGCCGCCGGCCGAGGAGCCGCTGGTAGGAGACACTGACGGAGGGCAAGAGGAGCGGCCCCGAATGCGAATGACGCGTTCGCGAAAGCCAGTACGAGAAGCGCGGCGCGAAACCGGTTATACCAGGACGCGGGCAGTCCGCCGCGAATATTCATTCTTGTTTCCCCGAGTTGCTGACTTCCGTTACGCCGAGGTCGGTTTCAATGGACCGCCGCCGGTGCTGCGTTCATATCCGCCGAGATTGTTGCCGTTCGACGAATGTTTTCGAGTAATGATCGATATTCGGCAAGTCGCGCGAAAGAGTAAAAAAGCTTTGATTTCCCGTCAAGCGCCGCGCGACCGACACCGTACGCGCATGGCCGGATCTGCGGGTAATCACCGACGTTTTCGCTGTTCTCTACTCTGCAAAGACTTCCTGCAACGTCCGCAGGGTGCTCAATAGCGTTTTATCGGTAACGGCGCCCTCTTTCTTTACCAGGCACACCTTGTCCACGGCGCGAAGTTGGTCCAGCAAAATCAGCCCGCTCGTGCGCATGAACGTAATCGGAATACGGAACGGCGCGGGCCGCCCCTTCGTCGTCATCGGCGCGACGATCACTGTGCGCAGATGATCGTGCATTTCAGCCGGCGAGACGACCACACACGGCCGTGTCTTCTGAATTTCGCTACCCTTTGTCGGGTCCAGGGCAACGAGCCAAATCTCCCCGCGCGCTACCACATCAGCACCGAATCGTCAGCGTTGGAAAACTCGCCCATCACCAGCGCGTCATCGCCAGCAGCGGCCACATCCTGGCTGGCCTCAGCCCAGCCCTCACGCGCCTTCTTTTGCGGTTTTCGAATGACAAGCGCGTCGTCCTCAACCGCAATATCCACTTCCCCCTCCAGACCAAGCTGAGCAAGAATCGGTTTGGGGATCAGTACCCCCTGTGAATTACCCATCCTTCGAATCGTAGTTCTCATAGTATCACCGTAACCACAATGTTATTACATAAAAAGTCAAATGGCAACACAATGTTATTACTTTAATCCTCACGTGTCGCGCTCGTAAGTATTGCCCCGGCCGAAGTCCTGAATGTCGTCGGGCACGTGCACCGCTGGATGGCTTAGGTACCGCAGTGCGGGCGGCAGTCTTTCGTGATTGCTGCCCGCAGGCTCACTTCTTCTCGAATCAGTCCACACGGCTGGAGCACGTCGGCCACTTCGATGCGAGGTCCGGCGCAGGATGATATGCAAAGTTATTTCTGGGACGGGACACTAGCATATCCGCGGCAACTGCTCTCCGCTCAGCATATCCAGCTCGCGCGAGCCGCCGATGGTGCTCAAGTGGACCCCTGAGCTTCGCCGCGCCGCCTCAACGTGCCCGATGACTGCCGCCCGTTCGTCGAAGCGCCGCATAACCGCCACTGCGCGGCTGGCGTGGTCGGCCGGCACCAGCACCACGAAGCGCCCCTCGTTTGCGACGTACAGCGGATCGAGGCCGAGGATCTCGCACGCACCGCGGACCGCATCCGACACGAGAATGGCGGCTTGATCCAGGTGAATGGCGACGTTCGCCGCCTGCGCGATCTCGATCAAGCCGGTCGCAAGGCCGCCGCGCGTCAAATCGCGCATGCAGTGCGGCTCCACGCCCGCTTCGAGCAGCCCGAGCACCGCGCCGGCGAGCGGTGCGCAATCGCTCGTGATTTCCGATTCGAAGCCCAGGCTTTCGCGCGCCGCCAGGATGGCGATGCCATGCCTGCCAATGTCGCCGCTCAGGATCGCCGCGTCGCCGGGTCGAACGTGTTGCGGCGCGACCGGCCGGCGCGCGCGAATCAGACCCACGCCTGACGTGTTCACGTAAACACCATCCCCCTTGCCCCATTCCACGACCTTCGTATCGCCGGTCACGATGCGCACGCTCGCCGCGTGCGCCGCGTCTCGCATCGAGTCGATGACCCGGCTCAGCGCCTCGATGGAAAAGCCCTCTTCGATCACCAACCCGACGCTCAGATAGCGCGGCTCGGCACCGCACATCGCCAGGTCGTTCACCGTACCGTTGACCGCCAGCGAACCGATGTCTCCGCCGGGGAAGAACAACGGCCGCACTACATAGGAATCCGTAGTAAACGCAAGCCGTGCGCCTCGGGGGTCGATCTCGAGCGTGGCGCCGTCATGCGTGAAGTCTTCGGGCGCGGTGGCGAGCGCCGGCCGAAAGAGACCCTCGATCAGACCGTGGGGAAGCCTGCCGCCGCCGCCATGCGCGAGTTCGATGGCGCCGCCCGCGGCCGCTGGCGCCGGACAGGCGGGAGAAAGAAACGGGGACTCGCTCATGTGGGCCTCTCGTTGCCGTGGCTTGTTGCGTCACCATCGCCCGCGTCGTTGCGGCTCGACGCCTCCGTCCGGCGGTAGCGAAAGTAAGCCGCGCAAACGCCTTCGAATGACACCATCGTCGCGCCGAGCGGGTGTTCCGGCGTGCAGCGCGTGCCGAACGCGGGACAATCGCAGGGCTTCTTGCGGCCACGCAGCAGTTCTCCAGCAATGCACTCCCCCGCGCACTCCGTCGGAACCACGCCATCTGTAAAGCGCGTGAGCGCGTCGTAGCGCTGGTAGCGGGAAGCGAGACCAAGCCCGCTCGCCGCAATCTCGCCGATGCCGCCCCAGCGCTGCGCTTGCACCGTGAACACCCGGGCGACGGCCTCCTGCGCAGCACGATTGCCTTCACGCCGCACCGCGCGGCTGTACTGGTTCTCGACCGCGGCCTCGCCAGCCTCGAGCTGTCGTATGCACAAGTAAAGTCCCTGCAGCAGATCGACCGGCTCGAAGCCCGTCACCACGATCGGGACGTGATATCGCTTCGCGATCGGCTCGTACTCCGTGTAGCCCATCACCGTGCAGACGTGCCCTGCCGCCAGGAACCCTTGCACACCGGAATCCGGGTCGCCCAGGATCGCTTCGATTGCCGGCGGCACGAGAACATGCGGCACTAGCAGATAAAAGTTTTCGAGACGCTCGCGCTCCGCTTGCAGCACGGCCATCGCGGTGGCGGGCGCGGTGGTCTCGAAGCCGATCGCGAAAAAGACGACCGCACGCTGCGGCTCCTTGCGTGCGATCGCCAATGCATCGAGAGGCGAATAAACGATGCGGATATCCGCGCCGCGGGCCTTGGCGCCAAGCAGGCTGCCGCCCTCGCCCGGCACCCGGAGCATGTCGCCGAATGAGCAGAACGTCACGCCGCGCCGGCCGGCTATCGCAATCGCGGCATCGACGACGCCCGCCGGCGTCACACAAACCGGGCACCCCGGGCCGTGCAGCAATGTCACGCCCGCCGGCAGCATCCGGTCGATGCCATGCCGCACGATCGAATGGGTCTGGCCGCCGCAGATCTCCATGATCGTCCAGGGACGCGTCGTGACGCCTGCTGTCGCCGAGCGTAGCGGCGCGCGGCAACCGGGTCGCGCCATTCGTCGACATACTTCATCTGCCTGTCTCCCGGGAATCGAAATCGGCAAGGTATGCAAGCGTCCCGAGCGCCTGCGCTTCATCGATCACGGCAATCGCGAAGCCCGCATGCACCATCACTTAGACGCCCGGCCCGGCCTCCGGGACGTAGGCGAAGTTCGTCTGTTTGACGATGCCGCCAAAGGCAACCCGCCCCTGCCGGGTAAGCGGATCGTCGCCATCGATGCTGAGAATCTGTCCGGGAACGGCTAGGCACATCAGCGCTTCTCCTCAATCATCGGCTGTGCCGCAAAGACGGCCTGCCCTGCTGCAAGCCCCCCATCGTTCGGCGGTATGCGGCGATGGCCCCAGGTCTCGAAGCCCGCCGCACGCAGTCGTGCGATCGCCAGCCCGGCGAGCCGCGCATTCTGAAAGCACCCGCCGCTCAGCAGAACCCGGCGCATGCCGATGCGCCACGCCACCTCGACAATGATTGCCGCGAGCGCATCGTGAAACGCGGCGGCAAGCACGGGCGCGGCCATGCCTTCATGGCTTGCGTGTGCGAGCGCGACGAGCGTCGGCCGCCAGTCGGCGACGAGCGTCCCGCGAGTGTCGCGCAGCACAGGCGCGGCCAGCTCATGGGATCGGTCCGCGCGCTGGGCGATGGACTCCAGCGCGATCGCCGCTTCCCCTTCGAAGCTTGCCCGACGGCACACGCCGACGATGGCCGCGGCTGCATCGAACAGCCGCCCCGCGCTCGATGTGAAGGGCGAGTGGATGCCGCGTGCGAGCATGGTCGCAAATAGCGTTCGCTCGCGGTCTGTCAGCGCGGCAATCGGCGGGCACTCCATCATCGTCAACGCTGTCTCGCCGAATGCCGCGTAGAGCGCACCGAGCGCTGCGCGATCAGGCTCGCGCGCGGCCCTCTCGCCGCCGAGCAGGCGAAACGGCAGCAAATGAGCGACGCGCCGAAGGCGGCCGTGCTCGAGCGCAAGAAATTCGCCGCCCCAGACGGTGCCGTCGCCGTCGTATCCGCTTCCGTCCCAGGCGACGCCGAGCAGCGGCGCTTGCAGACCGTTGTCGGCCATTGCCGCCAAGACGTGGGCAAGGTGATGCGGCACGTGCTCCACGCGAGCGGACCGGCGTTGCGCGACCTGCGTGCTGTGATAGTCCGGATGGGCGTCGCACGCAATCGTGCGCGGCGCCACGCGGTACAGCCCGGTCATGGCGTCGATCGCTCCGGCAAAGGCTTCACGGCCTTCGTCGCTGTCGAGATCGCCGATATCGGGGCCGAGCACCAGACGCCGCCCCGACGTCAAGGCAATGGCACTCTTTCCGTGGCCGCCCAGCGCAAGGATCGGCGCGGCATCGCCCGTAGTACCACCCAGCTCGACCGTGAGCGGCGCATAGCCTCGCGCATGCCGCAGGACCACGGGCTCATCCGCGATCACGCGCACAATCGAATCGTCGACCGCATGTGCGATCACCCTGTCGTGGACGGGAAAGAGATCGGCTATCCCGGCAAGCCTGTCGAGCGCATCCCGCTCGTCGACGATGATCGGCTCGCCGCCGCGGTTGCCGCTGGTCGCCACGATCGGAAAGCCGAGCTCTTGCATCAGCAGATGATGCAGCGGCGTATAGGGCAGCATGATGCCGAGCCACGCGTTCGTAGGCGCAACGGCTGGCGCCACAACGGCCTGACCAGCACGCGCGCGCAGCAGCACGATCGGCGCAGCGGCGCAAGTCAGCCGCCGCCGCTCCTCTTGAACGATCTCTGCCAGCGCCTCGGCGTCCTCGATGCCCGGCACCATGATCGCGAAAGGCTTCGAAGGCCGGCGCTTGCGCTCACGCAGGCGGCTCACCGCGGCATCGTTGCGCGCGTCGACGAGAATCTGGAAACCGCCGAGCCCCTTGATGGCGACAATCGCGCCCGAGCGCAACGCATCGGCGGCCGCGCGCAGCGCGTCGTGCTCCGTCGCCCGTGCCCGCCCCGCCGCATTCCATAGTGTCAAGCGGGGACCACAAAGCGCGCATGCGTTCGTTTCGGCATGAAAGCGCCGTGATTCGGGATCGTTATACTCCGCACGGCATGCGGGACACATTGTGAAGCGTCGCATCGTGGTGCGCGAGCGATCGTAGGGGATGTCCTCGATGATGCTGAAGCGCGGCCCGCAATGCACGCACGTCGTGAACGGATAGCCGTAGCGCCGATTGCCCGGGTCGCGCATTTCGGCGAGGCAGGCCGGGCAGATCGCAAGATCGGGCAGCACGACGGCGAAATGGCCACCCTCTTGCGTGCTCGCCATGATCTCGAAGTCGCGCTCGCCTTGCGGCGCGATGCGCAGAATGCTCAGCTCACGCACCGCGGCCGGCGGCGCCGTCTCCGAATCGAGCCGGGCAACGAAGCGCTCCAGCACGTGCGCTGGACCTTCCACTTCGAGCACCACGCCATTGCCGGTGTTGCGCACGAAGCCGGCTAGCCCCGCGCTCACCGCGAGCCGGTGCACGAACGGGCGGAACCCGACGCCCTGCACCGCGCCGTTCGCTTCGATCCGCAGCCGTTGAAGGGAGGCATCCGTCATCGCGGCGATCGCGAATTCGCTCATTTGGACTCGCCCCCGCCGTCCGGCACCTCGAGTTCGAGGCTTTGCAGCATGACGTGCTGCGCGTGCGCATCGTGCACGTCGTACGACGCGACGATGCGCAGCATCGCGTGCTCGGCCGACGTGCCGCGCACCTCCTCGTCGAAATGCTCCCGGAAATGCGCCGGCGAAAATCCGCTCAGCGCGCCAAGCCACACTTGAACTTCGCGCACGCTCCCGGCGCCCGCTTGCGCCGCAGCGGACTCGACTTTGCGCACCAGGTCGCGAACTATTCCTGTTTCATGCATGGGACAATCCCTCCTGCGAGCCGCCCCGAAGCCGCATCGCTTCGGCGATCACGCAATCTGCGACCTGCTCCGCGGCAGCGGCGACCGCCTCCGTCATCGCCGCACCGGCATCGAAAGAGGCACCTTCGATCGCGTAGACGACGATGTGCCGCGATGCGACGCCCAACGCCTCCGCAAGCGCAATCGCATCGGCGAGCCCGAACGCGTGACTGGACGTAAATGACATGTCCCGCTCGGGCTTGCCGGTTGTCAGATCGATTCGGCGGATGCGGCCCGGCGCCCCCATCGGGGCTGATGCATCGATGCAAATCAGCGCGTCGGCGGCGGCCACGTCGTCGCCGATCATCATCAGGTCGCCGCTGCGCGTGAGGACGCAGACGTCGCTCAGCAGGCGGCCCGCGAGCCTGCTCGTGACAAGGGCACTGATGCCGTCGTCGCCGCGATCCGGATTGCCGATGCCGATCACACGCACGCTGCGCGTCGCGGCAGGCGGGTCGATCATGTTCGTCATGTGCGCTCGACCGACAGTTTGAGGAAGTGGGCGGAACATGAAATGCAAGGGTCGTAGTTCCGGATGCTCCGCTCGCAACGATCGCGAATCACGTCATCCGGCTCATCGATAAGCGGTGTGGCCGCCGCCGCGAGATCCGCCTCCATGCTCGGCTGATTCTGCGAAGTCGGTGGCACGATGCGCGCGTCGCGGATCATGCCTTCGTCATCGAAAACGTACCGGTGCCAGCAGATGCCGCGCGGGGCCTCCGTGCAGCCGAAACCGACGACCGCGCGCGGCTCAATCGGCATGGCCGCCTGCTCGGGCGGCTCGTATTGCGCGATCAGCCGCAACGGCGTTGTCAACTTAGGGATGTCGTCGAAGCCGATGCACGAATCGACAGCGATTCAAAAAGTATGAGACGGATTTTGGGTAACGTGGGTGAATTCACGCCATTGAGCAAAGTGCACCGCGAGCTGTTTGCGAAAGAGCGGCGCGCGCAGCAAATGTCGTTTGAGTGCGAAGTGTTGCCGGATTGGCCCGAAGCTCGAGAGGAAGGTTTGCGTGCGCGCTAGGTCGCGAAAGCCACGCATGCGCCGCTCGCGCTCCCGCGTAGGTTGATGGCTGTTCTGCGCGCGATTGTTGACTCGAGCCGCTGCTTTGACGAACACATGCTTTACATTGGCCAGCGCCGGGATGTCGGCTTTAGCCGCCGGATAGCTGCGCAGTTGCTCGGTCACGATCTTGTGCGGCACCGGGTTCGAGCGCAGCACGCGCTTAAAGAAGCGCTTGGCGGCCGCCTTGTCGCGCCGCTTCTGCAGCAGGATGTCGAGTTGCGCGCCATGCGCGTCGACGGCGCGCCACAGCAGGTACTGCTCACCGCGCAGGCCTACAAACATCTCGTCGAGGTGCCACGTGCTACCGGGCTTGCGGCGTGCCGCTTTCACCCGGTGAGCAAAGCCCGCGCCAAACTTGTCGCACCAGCGGCGGATCGTCTCGTAGCTGACTATCACCCCACGCTCGAACAGCAACTCTTCGATGTCGCGCAAGCTGAGCTGAAATCGGAAGTACCAACGCACGGCATGGCTGATGACCGACGCCGGGAATCGGTGGCCGTGATAGAGTGATTTCGGTTTTCTCATCGCTTCATCGTACGCCAACTTACCGATAACGTGACAGTGCCAACCTCCGTACAAACAGGAAATTAACAAATTCCTGCTGTACGTGAAATCGGGGCAGGGTCAGTCTCGCAGTGGGCTGCATTACGACGCGTGGCCAGACCACGAGAATGAGGTGCTAGCGGCGCGTCTGGTGGCGTTGGCGCATCAACGTCGTCGATTCGGCTACCGCCGGCTGCACGCCCCGGTGAAACGCGACGGCATGCACGCCGATCTTAAGCGCAGCTATTGCCTGTACCGTGAGGCAGGGCTGGCTGAATGGTCGGCGCATGAAGTGCCTGAGCGTCGTCGTCGACTTCACGAAAGAGGCTGTGGTAGGTTCAATGGGTCGCTGCAACAGCCTCGCGTAGTTTATCGGCCGGAGACATGAAGCCCAATGTTTTTCTGGGCCTTTCATTGAGCCGCGCTGCAATTTTGTTCAGCTCCGCCTGCGAGTATTGATCAAATTGCGTACCGTGGGGCAAGTACTGACGCAGGAGTCGGTTCGTGTTTTCGTTGGTGCCGCGTTGCCAAGGACTTCGCGGGTCGCAGAAGTAGACTTTCACATCCGTGGCGATCGTGAAGTCTTTGTGGTTCGCCAGTTCCATTCCTCGGTCCCAGGTGAGCGACTTGCGTAGATGCTGCGGCAACCGCTTAACCTCGCGCTTCGGGCCCGCCACGACGCTCAACGTGTCCTTCCCCTTTACCTTGACGATGATGGCGAACCTCGATCGCCGCTCGACCAAAGTGGCGACATGAGTATTGTTGGCGCCACTGACGAGATCTCCTTCCCAATGCCCCGGTACCGCACGGTCGGCTGCTTCAGGTGGTCGCTCGTGAATCGAAACCGCGTCAGCAATCTTATTGCGAGCTCCCTTCGTGCTGGAAAAGCGTGAGTGACGCATCTTCCGTTGGGTCCGCAGGTGATACTGCAGCTCCTTCTTGAGAACGCCGCGCGCTTGCACGAACAGGCTGCGATAGATCGTCTCGTGAGACACGCGCATCGCCTCGTCATCGGCATATCGGTTCTTAAGCCAACCGCTCACTTGCTCCGGAGACCATTCGCGGTAGAGCTTGCGCTCGACCGCATAGCGCAAGCGCCGGTTCTGCTCCAGGAGGCAGCGTTTGGGTCGCAGAGCAGCCTGCAAGGCTCGCTCTTGCGCTTCCAGAGCTCGATAGTGGCCTGTTCCGCCGTTACGCGCAATCTCACGGGAAATTGTTGAAGGCGCGCGGTTCAACTGGCGGGCAATCGCTCGAACTGAAAGCCCAGCCGAGACGCCCCGCGAGATCTCTTCACGTTCGCTCAAGCTCAATGCCCGCAACGACCGCTTACGAACACTAGGGGTGTACCCTCCGCATAGTCGGATCACGCCGTAGATGGAGCCGGCAGGCTTGCCTAACGCCTTGCCGATGCCAAGAAACGATTCACCTGCTCGCCACCGTCGCCAAACCTCTGACTTGCCTTCCGGCGGCAAACCTGGCCGTCCCATTTGTGCCATTCCTCAACCCTCCCTCATTCGATATTAATAGGAAGGTGTTGCCTCGACCATTGAACCTACCGTCGACATCGTCGTCGACCATGGCATCTCAGGTTTGTATGTCGCACAGGCATGGGAGCGTGCAGCTCACTTCCGCGGCTATGCCAAGGCGGTGCGAACAGACCAGGGACCCGAATTTACGAGCCGCGCGCTTGGCCCGTGGGCGTATGCGAACGGCGTCATGCTGAACTTGATTCAGGCGGGCAAGCCACCGCAGAATGCGTACATCGAATCGTTCCACGGCAAGTTCGGCGACGAATGCCTTACCGAGCATTGGTTCACAGCCCTTGCTCACGCTCGGGCTGTCATCGCGCCATGGCGTCAGGACCACAACGAGAGTCGGACTCACGCAGCTCTCAAAGAGCTGGCGGCGGCCGAATTCGCCCGACGATTGGTGATTTTAAACAGGCCGACTTGACCCGATACGCCGAAAAACCTGCTCTGGATTGGGTACAAAAAACCCAAGCCGATCACGGCGCAGCTCAACGTCGGTGGCCGCCACGTCTATCTGAAAAACATGCTCAACCGCTTGCCGATCCACCGCGCCGACGACATCGCCGCACTTCTGCCGCATCGTTGAGCACCCGCCGCCGCTGGATTGACGGCAATTTGCCCGCGGGAGGTCTTCACCGGGTGCTTACGATTGCGCTTACTCGCACAACGAATCCTCCTTGAGCGGGAGCTGGTGGGCCTGATGCGTGAGGCGGTGCAGAATCGCGCCGACGGGTGCGGGGTCCCTCAACCGTGTGCCCGTGGTCGGGCGGCAACTGGCCAGTGATCGCGGCTGCGCGCGTGTCGACACGATTATCGAGCATTTCGGACAGATTGTTGCGCCCCGCTGGTCACTTTTACTGTCTCAATAGTGTTAGCTTTAGTA
>NZ_CP011809.2 GCF_001029105.3 Pandoraea faecigallinarum
AGCGCGATTACGGTGCTTGCCAGCATCCACACCGTCATCCCCGTCGTGTCGGTGATGGATGCCAACGGTCATGTACTCAAACAACAGGTGGTGGACAGGGAGACGATTACCGCACAGGAGAGCTTCGTTCAGAGCCAGGTGTACGACTTCATCATGGACTGCAACACTTTCGATCCGGCGTGGCGTCAGCGCTTTGCCGATCTGTGCCGGCTGCACGCCACGCCCGACGTGGCGCGCCAGTACGACGCGGAAACCGCTGCGGAGAACCCGCAAAACCCTACTACCTGGTCGGGCAGGGGGGCCGACGTTACCCCCAAGATCACCGGCATCACCTCGCTGGGCAAAGATGCGTATCAGGTGTCGTTCCAGTCGATTACCGAGAAAGCGGCACCGAGCCGAAGACCGAGTACTACACCGCGCTGGTGCGCTACACCTTCACGTTCAAACCGCTCGCGCTGGGCGATCGCTGGGAAAACGCGCTGGGCTTCGCCGCGACGGCGTATCGCAAGGATCAGGAACTGAGCCGACAGTAATCGGCGCCAATTATCGACGTCAACGACCGGCACCCGTCATCGAATTCAGCAAGGACACCGTCCATGAAACCCAACGCTGCTTCCCTCGCGCTTGTTCTTCTGGCCAGTGTCTGCGTGCCGCTGGCGCTGCTGGCACCACTGACGCCGGGCCCCGGCGTGGGCGGCCAAGAAGCCGAAACAGCTGGTGACCGACGATCGCGTGAAACAGGTGGCCTACGATCCGAATCAGGTCTATGAGTTGGTCGGCACGTATGGCTATCAGACCTCGATCGAATTCGCCGACGATGAGACGGTCAAGGTCGTGACCGTGGGCGACTCGATCGCCTGGCAGACAGTGCCGTACCAGAACCGCCTCTTCATCAAGCCGGTTGAGCCCAACGCGGCCACCAACCTGACCGTGATTACAGACAAGCGCACGTATTACTTCAAGCTCATGAGCGCAAAAAGCCGCGCTTCGCAGACCTTCCTGGTGCGCTTCATCTATCCGAATACCAGCACCGGCTTGGCGGGCGGGGTGGATGGGATGGGCGGGGCGGGCCGATCGAACCACGGCTTCGACCCGGCGAAGCTCAATCTCGACTACGGCACGTCAGGCAATAAGTCGGCCATCCGGCTGACGCGCGCCTTCGATGACGGCCAATTCACTTACTTCCTGTTCGACCAGAACGCCGAGATCCCCACGGTGTACACCGTGGGGCCGGACGGGACCGAGTCCATCGTCAACACGCGGCGCGAGGGCGCGTACCTGGTGGTCGAGCGCACGGCGAGCCTTTTCACGTTGCGCAATGGCGACGCGTATCTCTGTGTGCAGAACAACGCCAATCCGTATCAGCGCGTGATCAATGGTTCCGTGGGTGGTTCGGTGAGTGGCCCAGTGAGCGGGCCGGCGCGCGATCCAACGCATTCTGGATGGGGAAACTGACATGGGCGACCCTGCCAGACAACCTGAGGAGGACCGCGAGGCGGCCGTGCGCGAGTGGGAACAGCACCACCATCACTCGCTGGTGGCCGATGGCCGGAAGCGGACGGCGGGCGGCATCGCCATGGTCGCGATCGCGGCGGCCGTGCTCGGTGCTGCCGGGTACATCAAGCACGTCAGTAGCGAATCGGCGAAGCCGGCGGGTAATAGCGAGCTGAGCATTGCCGAGCGTAAGCCGGTACCGAAACTCAAGGTTCAGGAGGCGGCCGGCGTACCCGTGGCGCCATCCGCACCCGCCGCGCCGGCCGCAGTGGCCACAACGCCGGCGAGCGCGACGCCAGGCGATGACCCGATGGCCGCCCAGCGCGAACAGATGGCAATGCAACGGCAGGAACAGGCGCGCCGCATGCTCGAAGCGCGTATGAAGTCGGCCATTATCGCGCCGAATACGAACAACCCAGCGCCCGGCGTGCGCGGCGACGCAGGGCAGACGCACGCCGGCACACTTGGCACCGGTGGCGGCGCGCAAGACCCGAATTCGCGCTTCGCACGGGCCGTCTCGGGCAATGGCGTGGCCGTCAGTCCGGCGCACCAAATCGACAATCTGCCCTACAAGATCTTGCAAGGCAAGCTCATTGAGGCCGTACTGGAACCGCGCGCGATCTCCGATTTGCCCGGCATGGTGTGCGCGACCGTGCAGCGCGACGTGTACGGCGCGCAGGGCCGGCACAGGCTGATTCCCTGGGGTTCGCGCGTGTGCGGCGTGTATAGCGCCGAAGTGCGCAAGGGGCAGGACCGCCTGTTCGTGATCTGGAACACCGTGCGCAGGCCCGATGGCGTCGAGGTGGCGCTCGATAGCGCCGGTGCCGACCAGCTCGGCACAGCCGGAATGGGCGGCCGGGTGGACAGGCATTTCGCAGAGGTCTTCGGCATGTCCGCGCTGCTGTCGATCATCGGTGCGGGCGCGGCGACCGTCGGGGTCAATCCTGTCGATCAGTACAACTCCGCGGCCGCCTATCGGCAGTCTGTGCAGCAGGCGGCTGCGCAAACCTCGCAGTCGGTGCTCCAGCCGTATATCAACATTGCGCCCACCATCACCGTGCCGGCCGGCTCACGCGTGCGCATTTACGTGAACAAGGATCTCGATTTCACGCCGGTCTACCAGGCCGACATCGACACCACCCGCGACGCGGCCAGGCATGGCGGCGTGACGTTCATCCAGTAAGGGCCGGCCCATGTCTCAGATCGCTTCATTTCGCGCCAAGCTCTCGTTGCTGACCGACTATCTCGATGATCCCGGCATCACCGAAGTCGCCATCAACCGCCCCGGCGAGGTGTGGATCGGGCGGCAGGGCCAACGCTATATGCAGCACGCCGACGTGCCCGAACTGAACTACCGGCTGCTCGAGTCGCTGGCCGACGTGACCGCCGCGTACACGAATCAGGAAACCGATCGGGAGCGGCCACTGCTGGCGGCCACGATGCCGATCAATCTGGCGGAGGGCGTCGATGACACCGAGCGTGGCGGCTACCGCGTGCAGGTCGTGCGCCCGCCGGCCGTCGAGGAAAAGACCATCGCGCTGTGTATCCGCAAGCCTACGCTGCTCGATATCGGGCTGGACCAATACCGCGAGCAGGGTGCGTTCGATCACGTGAACGAGACGCTCGAGGACGGCGATGATTCGGACGAACGGCTGCGGGAATTGTACCGGGGGCGCAAGTGGGAAGCGTTTTTGCGCGGCGCGGTTCGCGCGCACAAGAACATTGTGATCTCGGCCGGTGCGAACGCCGGCAAGACCACGTTACTTAACGCGCTGCTCAAAGAAATTCCCGAGCATGAGCGTGTCGTGACGATAGAAGACGCGCGCGAAATCCGGCCGCGCCAGCGCAACTGTCTGCACATGCTGTATTCGCGGGGCGGGCAGGGCGTGGCTCGTGTGACGGCTGTGGAGCTCCTCGAAGCGATGCTGCGCCTCACACCCGACCGGCCCATCATGGGCGAGCTGCGCGGTGCGGAAGCGTATGCCTATCTCGAGCTGCTTAACTCCGGGCACGCCGGCTCAATCACGACGATTCACGCCGACAGCGCGAGTCTGATGTACGAACGCCTCTCGCAAATGGTGATGCGCTTCGGTGCGGCGATGAGCCGCGACCAGATTATTGCGTACGCGAAGTCGCTGATTCAGGTGGTGGTGCAGTTCAAGCGCGCTGCGGATGGCCGCCGCTACGTCTCGGAGATCCTCTATGAAGGCGCTTAACGGAAAGGCGATGGCGGCGGGCAGGCTCACCGTCTTCGCTATTGTCGCGGTGTTGGCCGTGATGCCTATGCTGCCTATGCTACTTATCCTGCTGCCGCTCACGGCCCGTGCGCAGAGGCCGGCACACCCACAACCACAATCGCAGCCGCAGGCGACGTTGCTCGAGACCCCATTCGAGACCCTCGCTGCGCAGTGCGCCCCGGACGTCCACCCGTCCACGCTGCGGGGCGTGGTGAGCACGGAATCCTCGGGCAACCCTTACGCCATCGGCGTGGTGGGCGCGCGCCTCATGCGCCAGCCGCGCAGTCTGGCCGAAGCCGTCGCCACGGCCCGCGCGTTGGCGCGGCAGGGCTTCAATTTCTCAATGGGCCTCGGGCAGGTGAATCGCGGCAACCTCACCAGGTACGGCGAGACCTACGAAACGATGTTCGATCCGTGCCGCAACCTGAAGGCGGGCGGCGCCATCCTCAAGGATTGCTATGCGCGGGCCAAAGTGCGGATGCACGACGACCAGCGCGCCTTGCGCGCCGCATTCAGCTGCTATTACTCGGGCAATTTTGCACGCGGCTTCCGACCGGACAAAGCGGGGCGGCCCAGCTATGTGCAGAAGGTGGTGGCAAACGCCACCGAGGCGGTGCCACCGATTCCGGTGGTGCCGGCGGTTGTGCAGCAAAGCACCGATGGGCCGATTCCGGTTCGGCCGGCGGCCCGCGCTGCTGGGGCGGCTATGGGGGCTGCCAAGCCTGCCGTTGCGCCGCCGCAATGGGTCTTCTTCGCGGACGCACCATCGCATGAAGAGGGGGCCGTGCGCTCGCCCATGTTTTCACCGAGCGGAACGTCCGATAGCCTCGCGGTGCAAGTGCGACGGGTGGCGCGGGGTACTGAAGATTCGGGGCGCGCTGAGGGCATGCGCGCTGCCGCGGCGGTTCAGTCAGAACCCGGCCCTCCGCGGGAGGCGAGCGCGGCACCGACACGGCATCCGCCGGCGAACGGCGTTCAGAAGGAAGCCTCCTTCGTGCAGTTTGCAAATTGAGCGACGTGTGGCCCAAAGACAGCTCACTTGGTTCACATGTGAAAATCAGGAGTCAACGCGATGAAGAATTGGCTTATCGCACTGCTCATCGTGGGCGCTGCCGCCTCCGCGCACGCTTCCGACTTTGGTTGCAAGGTGCTGTTGTGTCTGGCGAATCCGGCATCGAACGGTGGCCCCCAAGGGGTCGCCGAATGCGTGGCGCCGATCGACCAGCTCTATCACGATCTAGACAAGGGCCGGCCGTTTCCGACGTGCGACCTCGCGGACGGCAACGACGGTGGCAGCTATGCCCGCCAGGTCTACGACCCCTACGACCCATGTCCTCCGCCCTTGCAGCCGGCCGCCCGCGGCGCCTACGTCGTGCAGGGCCGGCGCAATGTTGGCAATGGCGGCAACGCCGGCAGCGGCGGCAGCGGCGGAATTGGGTGGGACGGCAGCGGGGGGTACACGCTGAGCGGTCAACCGCAGATGTCCGAGTCGCAAAGTGGCCAGAGTGGCGGCGGAACAGGGCCGCGGGCCTGCGTCGGTAAACCGGTCGGTACCTATACCGTGGGCAACTATGACGATAGCGTCACAGTCAATGTGTTCGTCCAGGTGCTCTGGCAGCCGGCGCAGAATCCGCGCGCCATTGACGTGTTTATCAACAACGTTCGGCAACAGCGTGTGCGCTGGTGACCGAGAGAGCGAGAGAGGAGGAGTGATGCGTCGATTTATCGTTTGCGCCGCCTGGTTGGCCTTCGCCGCCGGGGCGGAGGCTCACGGTCTCACATTGGGCGGTCTGGCCGGAGGGTACAACACGGCCACCGCCGAGCCAGGGCCCACAGCGCGCGCGCCGACTGCCGAAGCCGCTCGAGTCGCGGAAGTTGCTTTTTCCCCGGAGGCCGGCGGCGAAGCGTTGGTGCTCAAGGCGATCCATTCGGCGAAAACCTCCCTGCGCCTGGCGGGCTACCTCTTCACGTCGCCGCCCGTGGTCCGTGCCCTGCTCGATGCGAAGCAGCGCGGCGTGGATGTGGCGGTCGTGGTCGATGACAAGGGCACCCGTTCGACCACTTCGCGGCAGGCGCTCAACCTGCTGGTGAATGCCGGCATTCCGACCCGCACGGTCAGCGTCTACGCGATCCACCACGACAAATACATCGTCATCGACGGCCTGCACGTCGAGACGGGCAGCTTCAATTACACGACGGCGGCCGCAAAGCGCAATAGCGAAAACGTGCTGGTCCTGTGGAATTACCCCACGCTGGCCGCCCAGTATCTTGCGCACTGGCAAAGCCGCTGGGAGCAAGGCCAGCCGTACCAGTCCAGTTACTAGCGGAGGCCCGCCCGGGCGGCGATGCGATCCCCCACTGGGAGCCGCCGTCGGGAGGAGTGAACGATGCAGAAACATGAAGTCGAGAACGCCACGCTGCTCTTTGGCGTCATTCTGCCGATCACCGGCTGGCTTGCCGGCGCGTGGGTGGCACATGTCCCGCTTAGACCGCTCCCGCAAGCGCTCACCGTCGCCTTGCAGATGACGCCGCACCATCCGCTCATTACCGGCGGGGCTATGCTCGGACTGGGCCTTGCCGCAGCGAGCGGCTATCTAGTCCACGAATACGGTGACGACGGGTTCCGCGGCGCCCCGTATCGCCGCTGGATGCGCGGCGCCCGCATGGCGAACTGGCATCGCGTCAGGCGCCTGGTCAACGCGGCCAACCGTCGGGAGAACCGGCGTCGACGCAAGGACGATGCGACCGCGCCGCGCTTGGCCCCGATCATGGTCGGCGCGATGCCGATGCCGATCCACCTGGAGAACCGCAACACGCTGATATGCGCGTCCGTGGGCGCGGGCAAATCCGTGGCGATGGAGAGCATGATCGCGTCGGTCGTGAAGCGCCGCGACAAGATGGCGGTGATCGACCCCAACGGCACTTTTTATTCGAAGTTCGGCTTTCCCGGCGACACGATCCTTAACCCGTTCGACCGTCGCACGGCAGGCTGGACGCTGTTTAACGAGATCAAGGGCGTGCACGACTTTGACCGCATGGCCAAGAGCGTGATCCCGCCGCAGGTCGACCCGAACGACGAGCAATGGTGCGCCTACGCGCGCGACGTGCTCGCCGACACCATGCGCAAACTGGTCGAGACGGACAACCCCGATCAGGACAGGCTCGTGAACCTGCTGGTGCGAGAGGATGGCGAGGCGATCCGCGAGTTCCTCGCGAACACCGATTCGCAAGGCTACTTTCGCGTGAACGCCGAGAAGGCCATCGCCTCGATCCAGTTCATGATGAACAAGTACGTGCGGCCGCTGCGCTTCATGAGCCAGGGCGACTTCTCGCTGCATACGTGGGTGCACGATCCTCGTGCTGGCAATCTGTTCATTACGTGGCGGGAAGACATGCGCACGGCGCAACGGCCGCTGGTGGCCACGTGGATCGACACGATTTGCGCCACGATCCTGAGCTACGCGCCGATGACCGGCGCCCGACTGTGGCTGTTTCTCGACGAACTGGAGTCGCTCGGCAAGCTCGAGTCGTTTATCCCGGCCGCGACCAAGGGGCGCAAGCACGGCCTGCGCATGGTCGGCACGATCCAGGATTGGGCGCAACTCGACGAGGCTTACGGCACGGACGCGGCCAAGACGCTGCTCGCGTGCTTTCGTAACTATCTCATCTTCGGCGCGTCGAACGCGCTAAATGCGGACAAGGCCAGTGAGATTTTAGGCAAGCAGCACGTTGAGCGCATCCAGGTCACGTCCAACGCTGGCCGGGGTGGGGCCGGCCGCAGCCGCCACGTGGTGGCGAGCCCACCCGAGCCGGTCGTGATGGATTCGGAAATCTCGTACCTGCGCGACTTGCACGGCTACGTCATGTTTGCCGAGGACTTTCCGATTGCCCGCATCACGCTGCCCTATGTGAACTATCCGCATCGCGCAGCGGCGATCGAGGTCAGGTAAGGAGCGCGTCATGCTCAACGTGACCCCGATTCGCGGCAACAACCAGTATGCGGCGGCGCACTATTTTGCAGCCGCCGACGATTACTACGCCAAGGAACATCCCGGCGAGTGGCAGGGCGAAGGGGCGCAGCTGCTTGGACTCACCGGGCCGATCGAGCAGGCCCAGTTCTCGCGCCTGCTCGATGGCCGGTTGCCCAATGGCGAGCGCATTCAGACGACGTTCGATACGACCGCTCACAAAAAGCGCATGGGGCTCGACCTCACATTTTCGGCCCCCAAGTCGGTATCGATGCAGGCGCTTGTCGCCGGCGACCGGGAGGTCAGTGCAGCGCACGACCGCGCCGTCACGCGCGCCCTCGAACAGGTCGAGCGGTTGGCCGAGGCCCGTAAGAAGACCAAGGGCAAGAGCTGTCGCGAGCGTACCGGGAATATGGTCATTGGCAAGTTCCGGCACGAGATGAGCCGGGCCAAAGATCCCCAGCTTCACACGCACGCCGTCGTACTGAACATGACACGGCGCGCCGACGGCGCGTGGCGTGCGTTGTCGAACGAGGATATTTTCCGCGCCTACGACGGCATCGATGCCCTATACAAAGCCGAATTGGCGAGAGGCATGCAGGCGCTGGGTTACGCGATCCGGGTCGTTGACGACAAGGGCAATTTTGAGTTGGCCCACATCAGCCGTGAGCAGATCGAGGCGTTTTCCGCGCGTAGCCGCGTCATCGAGCAAGCGCTGGCCGACGAGGGCAAGACGCGCACGAGTGCGAGCACGCTCGAAAAACAGGTGATTGCACTCGCCACACGGCCGCGTAAAGACGAATCCGACCGGCAGATCGTCAAACAGTACTGGATCGAGAAAAGCCGCGAACTGGGCATCGACTACGGCGCCCGCTCGCCGCTCGACGGGCACAGCGAGGGTCCACGCAGCGCGCTCGATCGCGCTGCGGCAATGAGCCTGCCAGTCGGGCTCACGCCGGCGCAGGCGGTGGTGCAGTACGCGATTAATCACCTCACCGAACGTGAGGCCGTGGTGCGGGAAAGCGCGCTCACGGCGACGGCCCTGCGCCGCGCGGTCGGGCTGGCCGGCATCGAGGAGGTGTGTGCCGAAATCCGGCGCCTGGTCGAGCAAGGGGCGCTGATCGAGGCGGTGCCAGCCTACCGCACGACCAGATCCATGGACGGACCGGCGCTCTCGCCGGCCGGCTGGGCGAGCTTTTTGAGTGAACGCGAAGGATTAACCCAGCAGGAGGCCCGCGCTTATGTATCTCAGGCCATCCAGCGTGGGTCTCTTGTGGCGGCCGAGACGCTTTATACGACCCACAAGGCGCTGGCGCGCGAGAAGGCGATACTGGCCATTGAACGCAGCGGCCGCGCCGCGCTTGCGCCGATCATGACCGCTGTGGCGGTCAAAGCGGCGCTTGAGGGCTTCCCACTGAACGCTGACCAGCGTTTGGCTGTGGAGACCATCATCGCGACGCCGCACCGGTTCGTCGGCAACCAGGGCGACGCCGGTACCGGAAAAACCTATACCGTCAACCAGGCCGTCGCACTCATCCGGCAGGCGGCAGCAGGCAACGGCGGTGAGAGCGGATACCGCACCGTCGCGCTCGCACCCTACGGCAACCAGGTGACGGCGCTTAGGAACGCGGGGCTCGACGCGCACACGCTGGCGAGCTTTCTGCGTGCCAAAGACAAGTCTATCGATGCCAGGACGATCGTCGTGCTGGATGAGGCGGGCGTCGTCGGCGCCCGCCAGATGGAGCAGCTCATGCGCGCCGTCGAGCAGGCCGGTGCGCGTATGGTGATGATCGGCGACACCAAGCAGACCGAGGCCATCGAGGCCGGCAAGCCGTTCGCGCAGCTTCAGCAGGGCGGCATGCCCACCACCCGCATCAGCGAGATTACGCGGCAGGAAGACCGCGCGCTCAAAACCGCGGTCGAACACGCCGCCGAGGGCCGCGTCACGCAATCGCTTGCGCACCTCAGCCACGTGGAAGAATTCAAGGAACCGTCCGAGCGCCATCGCGCCATCGTCGCGGACTACATCGCGCTCACGGAAGCCGAGCGCCGAGATACGCTGATCGTCGCCGGCACGAACGATGCCCGCCGTGAGATCAACCGCATGGTGCGCGAGTCGCTGGCGCTCACGGGGAACGGGCGCGAGTTCGAGACCCTGACCCGCGTGGACATGACGCAGGCGCAGCGCCGCTTTGCCCCGAGCTATCAGCCGGGCATGGTGATCCAGCCCGAGCGCGACTATCAGAAAGCCGGGCTGACGCGAGGCGAAACCTACCGCGTCCGGGAAGCGTTACCGGGCAATATACTGCGCCTGCAACGGCCCGACGGCACCACGGCCGCGATCAACCCTCGCCGGGCGACGCAGCTCAGCGTCTACCAGCTGGAGCGCGCCGAGCTCTCAGTCGGCGATACCGTGCGGATCAACCGCAACGATCCCGGGCGCGATCTGACCAACGGCGACCGCCTGCGGGTGGTCGGGGTGGCGGGCGGTGCTGTCACATTGGAATCGCTTGAATCGATCGAGCCGCGCGAAGGCCGGCCGGTGCGCTCGCTTGAGTTGCCGTCCACGAGGCCCCTGCATCTTGAGCACGCCTACGCCTCGACCGTTCACAGCGCGCAGGGCCTGACCAGTGAGCGCGCCCTGATTGCGCTCGATACGAGAAGCCGCACCACGTCGATGAACCTCTATTACGTTGCCATCAGCCGGGCGCGGCAGGAGGCCCGCGTCTATACGAACTCGCTCGGCGAGCTACCGGACGCCATCGCCCGGCGTTTCGACAAGAGCACGGCACTGGCGCTCCAGCGCGAACGACAGGTGCTGCGCCGCGAGGCCGGCCTGCCGCCAAAAGGCGCGGCTGACGGCAAACCGGCGCTATCGCGCCCGCCACGCGAGCCGCATGAACTGCACGAGCCGCAGCGCAGGGCGCCGGCGAGTGGCAAGGAATCATCGGGGTACGAGCGCTTTGACTAATTCCGTGCCAACAATGGGAGCACGGCTGGCGCGTGAGCGACGCATTCAAAACGGTCGAATGGCGGATGTCGGGCAAAACTCGAAGGCAATGGACGGGGCCATCGCCAAGAGAACCCCGCAGGGGGTGCGTTTCGTGTATTGAGGTTTTCGGGCCCGTTAAGGGACCAAAAACCTCCAGGGTTAAGGGCGTTCACACGGTATAGGCCGAAGGCCGTAGGGGAATTGTTCTGAAAGAACAGCAACGTGATAGCGAAGAACGAGCAAAAGTCTAACAACTGCACACCGAAATGAGAGCGTAGTCGAAGTGATGCAGTAGGTATGTAGTAGTGCAATGGTAGTGATTCAGTAGTGATTTGGTAGCGAATGAAGCCACTCGTGAGGACCCCATGAGCGAAACTGAATTGAAAGCCCGAATCGAGGCGCTCAAGCGCTCGACGAAAGCCTCCCGGCTGCGCCAATTGATGCCGACGATCGAGGCGAAGCTCGCCGAGGGCGTGCGCGCGGCCGAGATTGTCGAGACGTTGCGCAAGGGGGGCTGGAACTGACGATAGCCACCTTCAGAAACTACCTGTACCAATACCGTGCCAGGCATCGGAACAAGAGTACGGAGCGGCCGGAGGTGCCCGGCGGATCCCAGACGGCCGGGGTGCCCGCGTCACGCCGGCCCGAGGCGTGCGTGTCGCAGGAGAGTGTCCCGCCCGCAACAGATAGCGGGCCTCCCCCGCCGCGAGAACCGCTCTCGGTGCAGGAGCTCGATCGTCTGATGAAGCCCGATCCGGCGGAACTGGCCGAACGGATCGCGCGCTATGAGCGACTCGCGATAGAGAA
This sequence comes from Pandoraea faecigallinarum, assembly GCF_001029105.3. Classification (NCBI taxonomy): domain Bacteria; kingdom Pseudomonadati; phylum Pseudomonadota; class Betaproteobacteria; order Burkholderiales; family Burkholderiaceae; genus Pandoraea; species Pandoraea faecigallinarum. The sequence continues at coordinate 11,499 of NZ_CP011809.2, forward strand.
AGAAAGGAAATGATATGAACGCCTCCCACCCGTGAGCGGTAGGAGCTAGCAGAAAGGAATCGAAGGCGGAGCCTCACGGGCCAACGGCAACAGAGTGCCCAGATGGAAGACCATAGAGGTTTTCCTAGCAAACCGGAGGCTCCGAAATGAAGCATACGACAGTGGGTGTGGACATTGCAAAGAACGTGATGCAGCTCCATTACATCGACGCAGAGACGGGCGAAATCGTGAACAAACCGGTGAGACGGGGCGCGTTTCTCGAACACTTCGCGAATCTGGCTCCGTGCCTGGTCGGGATGGAGGCGTGCGGTGGCTCACAGCACTGGGCCCGCAAGCTCACGACGATGGGCCACGAGGTGAAGCTGATGCCGGGGAAATTTGTGAAGGCGTTTGTGATGGGCAACAAAAACGACGCAGCCGACGCGAAAGCCATCTGGCTAGCCGTGCAGCATGCAGGCAAATCGGTTGCGGTAAAGACGGAAACACAACAGGCGGTACTGGGACTGCACCGGATGCGCGAACAGTTGGTGAAGTTCCGCACAATGCAGATTAATGGCTTGCGCGGCCTGCTTGCCGAGTACGGCGAAGTGACGGGCAAAGGCCGGGCTGCGCTGGATAAGGCGATCCCCGGTGTACTGGAGCGACTGGTCGATCGTCTGCCGGCGATTCTGATCGACACGTTGCGCGAGCAATGGAACGGGTTGGCGGAGCTAGATAAACAGATTGCGAGCATCGAGCGACGTCTGCAGACGTGGATGAGAGAGGACAAAGCGAGCAAAGCGATTGCGGCGATACCGGGCGTTGGTCTGCTGACGGCGACGGCGGCTGTTGCGACGATAGGCGATGCGAAGACGTTCAAATCTGGGCGAGAGTTCGCGGCTTGGATTGGATTGGTTCCGAGGCAAACGGGTACGGGTGGCAAGGTGCATCTGCACGGAATCAGTAAGCGAGGCGATATATATCTACGCAAGCTGTTGATCCACGGTGCGCGCAGCGTGCTGTGTCTGGCGAAAGAGCCAGGGCCGTGGGCCGAAGGAATCAAAAAGCGGCGACCGCTAAACGTAGCAATCGTGGCTCAGGCCAACAGGATTGCCCGCACGATCTGGGCGATCCTGGCGCACGACAGGCAGTACGAACGGGGTTACCTGAGCGTGAAGCCGGTTTAACCGATGAGCACTGGGTAGCAGGACGATTAATTTTTACAGGATGACACGTCGAAAGGTTGCGCTGGCAATCGTATGTAATGACAAGACAGGTCGGACCGGGACTCGCTAAACCTGAATTTTCGGATGAGCTTCGAGCTCGCTAAGGAAATGAGGTGTATTAGCTGAGACTTGATCTGACAGGTAGTCGGAAGGATTAAGCGGTCACGGCAGCTGAATGAGGAATGAGTTTCTCCTTGGCGAGCGAGAGAGAATCGAGGAAAGTCTGCATGGGCGTCTTGCCATAGCACCATCGACCTTGATGTTCTCGCCGCGTGTTGTACTCGTCAAGCCAGTGGTCGAGGTCGGCCTGCAGTGCGGGGATGCAGTCGTAGATTTTCCTGCGAAAGGCGATGCGATAGAACTCGTTGAGCATCGTCTTGTGCAACCGCTCGACGATACCGTTGGTCTGGGGCGACCTGGCCCGAGTACGGGTGTGGTCGATGTTTTCCACCGCCAGATAGAGCTCATACTCGTGATGCTCGGGGTTACCGCAATATTCGGTGCCACGATCGGTCAGGATGCGCATAAGCGGGATGCCGTGGCTATCGAAGAAGGGCAGAACGCGGTCGTTGAGCAGATCAGCCGCCGGCAGTGGCGTCTTGCGATCGTAGAGCTTGGCGAATGCGACCTTCGAGTAGGTATCGACGAACGTCTGCTGGTAGACCCGGCCCACCCCTTTGAGCGTGCCGACGTAGAAGGTGTCCTGAGCGCCGCAGTAGCCGGGACACTCTGACTCGAATTCGCCGTGCGTTTCTTTCTCAAGCTTGGCCCGCTCGAGCGAGGCGAGCTGGGTCTCGGTGAGCACCAGCCCTTCCTGCGCAGATTTGGCCTCCAACGCCGTCAGGCGTTTGTTCATGGTCTCGAGGTCGTGACGTAGCCAGATGCTGCGCACGCCCTGAGGCGAGACGTGCAGCGCATGACGCTTGAGCACCTCATTGGCGATGCGGATCTGGCCGTACGCGGGCAACTCCAGGGCCAGCTCGACCACTGCGGCTTCGACCTGCGGATCCACGCGATTCTTGGGCTGCGGGCGCCGCCGAGAGATTTCCTGCAGGGCGGCTTCGCCGCCCGTCTCGTACAGTTCTTTGAATCGGTAAAAACTGTCGCGTGAATAGCCCATCACGCGACACGCTTGACTGACATTACCGAGCTGGCGGGCTAGCTCGAGAATTCCGACTTTGGCACGAATGACTTTCTGATCTTGCGTCATGGTGGACTCCTTGCGGTTCAGGGACCGCAACGTTGCCGTCACTGGATGCGACGAACAACGCTGTGCCCCGGGAGAAACCGACAGCTGTCAGATTTAGTCTAGGCTATTACAAATGAGGTGCGGGTCCGCGGATTTCATGGTGGGCCGCAGCGTATCGGGCTGCAACAAGCCCGGATATAAAGCTGCAACCCCTCCTGTCACAGTCGGAACACACGAAAAACCGTCGCAAACGGGAGGCGTTCATATAAGCCGAAAATGAAAGTCGCGGTCCTGAATTTCAGTGGGAATCCGGGCAAGACCACGCTGGTCGATCATCTGCTCGCGCCGCGCATGAACGCGCCCAGGTTCGAGATCGAGACCCTCAATGCGAGCTCGGCCGACACCGGCGCGCTGCGCCTGAAGGGCCGCGACTACGGCGGGCTGCAAGAGGGCCTGATGACGCTCGACTCGGCCATCGTCGACGTGGGCGCTTCCAACGTCGAGGAATTCATCAAACAGATGGGCCAGTTCGAAAGGTCGCACGACGAGTTCGACTACTTCGTGGTGCCTGCGGTGAGCGAGAAAAAGCAACAAACCGACACCGTGAACACGATTGAGACACTGGCTGGCCTCGGTGTGTCGGCACAGAAAATCCGCGTGGTGTTCAACAAGGTCGAACTCGAAGACGCGAGCGACGTGCCGCGTCTGTTTCGGACGATCTTCGGCTTGCACGATGGTACCCAAAGCTTCACGCTGCGAGCAGACGCCGTGGTGTTCAAAAACGAGATTTTCGAGCGGCTGCGGGGGCTGAACAAGTCCGTCGCCGACGTTATTGCGGACGACACGGACTATCGGGCCATGCTGCGCGAAGCGGGCGATGAGGCGACCCGCTCGCGCGCAGTAAGCATGATCAGCGCCCAGCGCCTGGCCAAATCTGCCCACAAGAACCTCGAGAACGTCTACCGGGCGTTGTTCAGGTAATCGGGAGGGGTCATGGCCACTGATGTCGCCACCGCGCGCGAAGCGCTGATGGCCGAGCTGCTCCAGGAGGCTGACACGCTCGTGCGGCGCTTTGAGCAGGCTGACCAGGCGCTGGCCGCCAGGATGGAGCAAGCGACCACGGACGCGGCCGGTAAGGCGTTTCTGGCCGCCCGGCTCAGCTTCGAGTCCGTTATCGACAAAAACGCCGCGAAACTGACTGAAGCGGGCCGACACGCGGCGGCGCAGATCGGCAATCAGCTCAATCATAATGCCGCGCGGGCCGTCGCCGTGAACCTCGCGCTTGAGCGCAAGGCGCGGCGGTTCGTGCTGCTGCTTGTCGGCTTCGCGTTCGTCGCAGGGGCGGTAGGTGGATTCGTCGGGGCCCGGCTGGCCGGCCTCTGAGGCCTTGACACTGAGACATTGACCGCTAAAAGATGGGTGACCATCGCGCTATCGCCTCACCCAAAAGCATCGCCACAAACAGCGCCTTACATCAGGGGCAGCGCGCCATGATGGCCGGCCACCGGGGCCCGCGTGGACGATGTCGCCGACGCTTCGAGCTTTGCCGCGCTACCGGTGTGCGGATCCGACAGTTTCGTCGTGTCCTGCGAGCGCCTGATGCCTTGCCATACAAGCACGCTGAGGCCGCCCCACTGGAGAATGCGGCGGACGACACGTCCGATCTGCGTATGCGACAAGCCGCTGAGCGCCAGCGATGCCACAGAATGGTTCGTTGCAATAAGCGTGGGTAGGCGAGCGAGGGCTTAATTAGCGGTGTGGCTGCGCGCTTCATCTGTAATAGCCTAGACTAAATCTGACAGCTGTCGGTTTCTCCCGGGGCACAGCGTTGTTCGTCGCATCCAGTGACGGCAACGTTGCGGTCCCTGAACCGCAAGGAGTCCACCATGACGCAAGATCAGAAAGTCATTCGTGCCAAAGTCGGAATTCTCGAGCTAGCCCGCCAGCTCGGTAATGTCAGTCAAGCGTGTCGCGTGATGGGCTATTCACGCGACAGTTTTTACCGATTCAAAGAACTGTACGAGACGGGCGGCGAAGCCGCCCTGCAGGAAATCTCTCGGCGGCGCCCGCAGCCCAAGAATCGCGTGGATCCGCAGGTCGAAGCCGCAGTGGTCGAGCTGGCCCTGGAGTTGCCCGCGTACGGCCAGATCCGCATCGCCAATGAGGTGCTCAAGCGTCATGCGCTGCACGTCTCGCCTCAGGGCGTGCGCAGCATCTGGCTACGTCACGACCTCGAGACCATGAACAAACGCCTGACGGCGTTGGAGGCCAAATCTGCGCAGGAAGGGCTGGTGCTCACCGAGACCCAGCTCGCCTCGCTCGAGCGGGCCAAGCTTGAGAAAGAAACGCACGGCGAATTCGAGTCAGAGTGTCCCGGCTACTGCGGCGCTCAGGACACCTTCTACGTCGGCACGCTCAAAGGGGTGGGCCGGGTCTACCAGCAGACGTTCGTCGATACCTACTCGAAGGTCGCATTCGCCAAGCTCTACGATCGCAAGACGCCACTGCCGGCGGCTGATCTGCTCAACGACCGCGTTCTGCCCTTCTTCGATAGCCACGGCATCCCGCTTATGCGCATCCTGACCGATCGTGGCACCGAATATTGCGGTAACCCCGAGCATCACGAGTATGAGCTCTATCTGGCGGTGGAAAACATCGACCACACCCGTACTCGGGCCAGGTCGCCCCAGACCAACGGTATCGTCGAGCGGTTGCACAAGACGATGCTCAACGAGTTCTATCGCATCGCCTTTCGCAGGAAAATCTACGACTGCATCCCCGCACTGCAGGCCGACCTCGACCACTGGCTTGACGAGTACAACACGCGGCGAGAACATCAAGGTCGATGGTGCTATGGCAAGACGCCCATGCAGACTTTCCTCGATTCTCTCTCGCTCGCCAAGGAGAAACTCATTCCTCATTCAGCTGCCGTGACCGCTTAATCCTTCCGACTACCTGTCAGATCAAGTCTCAGCTAATACACTTCATCGACTGGGTTCCCGGTGCTCGAAACCGTAGAGTCTACCTGTCTACCCCTATCGCGACGGAACCGTTTTTTGTGGTACCCCTTATAGTTTCCTGAGGGAGTTTGGAAGCTGCTGCCCCATTGCAAAATGACATATCGCTCTCATGCGAGGTGGTTCGCCTTCGGGAACCGATATCTCTTCGTTGTAATCTGAGCGATCCCGGACAGAACCTGACCGCTCATCCTCGAGATCTATTCGCTCATCCACAGAACTGGCGCGCTCACCGGCGGAATCTGTTAATGACCCCACGGTATCGGAAGGCTCACTAGCGGCATCGGCCCAATCGAACAGCTCGTGGGCGCGCGTCGCGTTTTTCCAAAAACCGTCCCATGCTTTTTGAGACGCTGGGGACTCATGCCTCGGCTTCGGTCAAACCTCCCTAAGTTGACAACGCCGCACCATCAGCTCGGTGGGAAATGGCGGACGGCCACCGCGCTCGCGGCCCGGCCTCGGCGCCGCCTCGTCGATCTGCGCGGCGAGTGCCACAAAGTCCACGTGTTCGCTTAGCTTGCTCAGCGCATCCCCTATCTGGTCCAGCTTGCTCTCTCGTTCCTGCTCTGCAAACAGACTGATCTTGATCATCCCAACATCCTCGTGCCTTGCCCGTCGATTACAACATCATGCCTGCGTATCGGCGGTTTTTCGAGGTGCCCCTATGCACTGGCCGCGTAAAAACCAACCTGCCCCTGGCTTCGCTTCGGCGTAACTTCGTTATCGCGACAGAACCAGATTTTTTCATGCCGCATTCTATCCTCCCCCGCCTAACAACCTGACGATACCCGGGCCGCTACACCCACCCAAAAAAATATAAAGCCGACTTTTTTGCGTAATTTCAAAAGAATTTTTTCATGTCATCGTCTATAAACAAACCCTCTGCATGACGCCGACGTTGTACGGGGGGGAATACTTGGCGCGCTGGGGCTTCACGCCGCAAAAGCCGATGAAGCGGGCGCACGCGCAGCCTTGGCTGAGCTCACACACCGGCGAGCACGAAGTGTTCTACCTGCCGTCGTACAGTCCTGGGCTCAATCTCGGCGCGGTGTTCATGTTCAACGCCGACCTCAAAGCGAAGCAAGCTGCCGGCGCGAACCAAGTGTCATGTCAAGAAAGTCGTCGCAAGTCATTTGCAGGACTTCCAGAAATAGCCACAGCGTGACGCGGGCAATTTTATGTGCAAAACAATTCGCTATACAGCCTGATTCAAAGTCATTGGTTTCTAAAAAATGTTAAGGATCTGAAGTTGAATATCTATCTTTCGAAGGGCCCGAAAATCCCCAATCTCGAGACCACGACATGGGGTGCTAAAACCTACAGCGACAAGAATTTGCGTCGCACCGACAGTAAAATTAGTAAGTTCGACAAAGTGGCGCCAGGCCAACAGCTGACGCACCTCCAACGGCTTAGAGCCAGTTTGGAAGGCTTCCAAGCGGCGAACGTCAATAAAAACAGCAGAGCAGAGCATCTTCACAATGTCTATCGTGCGAAAAACAGCTATTTTAACGATAAGGTTGCCGACGCATTTGGAGAGAAAAAAGAAGAAGGTTACTTAGATCTGAATTTTGGTCACCTCGATAATGCTTATTTCACCCGAAGCAACGATGAGGCTTTTTCCACTGTGTTTTTACGTCTTAGGAATTATGCCGACAAAATTACGGGCAAAGAAAACCAAGACAAGTTGTCACAAGCAGATAATGTGCCTACTGAGACACGCGATGCAATTCTTGAAGAATTCAAAAAAATTAAAAAGTTGATCGACAATATTAATCTACAAGATAAGCTAGTATCTTTCGGTTGGACTCAAGTAAGACCCGTTGAAAATATGAGAACCGAGGCGGATTTCACGTTGGATGTTGAGCCTCTCCCGGAATTTCACCATAATGGAATGGGGCAACCATCGTGGACGAATTTCAATTTAAACCAAAAAACTGCATACACTAATGCCGCTATGGTTTTTAATGAAATTAAAAACTCTACAATTCCGGAAAAAGATAAATACCAATTTTTTAGCGACGTGCTCTCTTACGTGCAAAGCAAAGAAGGAGTAAAGCCCAAGTGGCCACAGGATGAAACCGTTCGTCAGACACTGCAAAATAAATTTGTAGATATCACGCATGAATTAGTTTTAGGCGAAATAAAATCGTCTCCAGAATTGTCAAGATTTTTTTGTCAAAATGCAGAAGATGCATTTGATGTCAGTGTTAGATACTTTGGTATCAAAGCAAAAGATGACACCCAATGTGCCCTAACGAAGCAGTCAGGGGTGAAGTGCGTTGACAAAAATAATGTCACCATCGCCACGTTCACCGACCCTCTGCCGGCCGCTCAAGCCCGAGCATCGGGGCATTTGCCCCAATTATCGCCCCTCCAGCTAAGGATCAACGTGGATATCGCTGGGCATGGAGACAAGGCCGGGGCCAGCGCGCTTGAGATGCGAAAATTTTTTATTGAGCTAAGCAAAAAAATCAATCTCGACCTCAAATCCGTTGCGAGCATCGAAATAAATAATGATGTGCTGCAAGGAACATGGCCGTCATTCAATCCCGATAAGTTTTTTAGGATCAATCAAATTGGCATCTCTTTTAAGGCTGGTACAGCGACAAAAAAAATTTACGAAGACGCCAAAGTATTAGATGATTTTACTAAAAAGTTTTTTAAATTAAAACATACGTCTTTTGATACTGGCAGTGCCATAAAGATGGCTGGTCTCGACTACGTTACGCAAATCCATCAATCGCAACATTTATTGGTGAACGGTTACATAAAAAATAGTTTTGCGAAGACTCCCGGTTTTGGAGGCGTTGTAGCTTAAGGCATCCGCTTATACACAACTGCCTGTATTGCCACCTGTGCGTAGCGCGTGCAGTGTCTTAGCAGGGCACTGTCACGTTAGCGGCGAGTTGGCATACGATGAAGCGATGAGAAAACCGAAATCGCTCTATCACGGCCACCGTTTCCCGGCGTTGGACATCAGCCATGCCGTGCGTTGGTACTTCCGATTTCAGCTCAGCCTGCGCGACATCGAAGAGTTGCTGTTCGAGCGCGGAGTGACGGTTAGCTACGAGACGATCCGCCGCTGGTGCAACAAGTTTGGCAAGGGTTTTGCCCACCGAGTCAAAGCGGCGCGCCGCAAGGCCGGTGGCACGTGGCACCTTGACGAGATGTTCGTGAGCCTGCGCGGTGAGCAGTACCTGCTGTGGCGCGCCGTCGACGCGCATGGCGCGGAACTCGACATCCTGCTGCAGAAACGGCGCGACAAGGCGGCCGCCAAGCGCTTCTTCAAGCGCGTGCTGCGCTCGAACCCGGTGCCGCACAAGATCGTGACCGATCAACTGCGCAGCTATCCAGCAGCCAAAGCCGAGCTCCCGGAGCTGGTCAACGTCAAGCACGTGTTCGTCAAAGCAGCGGCCCGGATCAACAACCGCGCGGAGAACAGCCACCAACCTACGCGGGAGCGCGAGCGGCGCATGCGGGGCTTTCGCGACCCAGCGCGCACGCAGGCCTTCCTGTCATGCTTCGGGCCAATCCGGCAGCACTTCGCACTCAAACGCCATTTGCTGCGCGCGAGGCTTTATCGCAAACAGCTCGCGGTGTGCTTTGCTGCATGGCGAGAATTCACCAACGTTACCCAAAATCCGTCCCATGCTTTTTGAGACGCTGGGGACTCATGCCTCGGCTTCGGTCAAACCTCCCTAAGTTGACAACGCCTCGTCGAGTGTGGCGGCCCGCATGGCATCCCGGGAGGCTTGCGCCCGCTCGAAACCGTGCAGGATCTCGTAAGCGCCGTCGATAACGTGCTCGGCTACGTTGCCCTTATAAGACACCCGCACGTCGGCGACGCAATCACCACAAACAAGGCCGTTGCTGCACACGAAACGGAGCATTCCCGCGAGCATTTGATAGCTGCTCGTGCCGTCATGCGAATTGACCAAAATCACTTCGTTGGCCTCACAACTGTTGAACTGGCCGACGTGCCGCAGCCGGATCATGTGTTTGGTGGTGTCTCGCCGGTCGTCGGTCCGCACGCGGGATTGGCACACCATGAGTGGCTCGAAGCCTTCGCCGCGCAGTTCTTGCAGCACGACGGCGGTGGGGATGTAGCGGTACCGCTCGGAGCGGCTTTCATGCGGGGCCAGTGCGAAAATGGACGGTGCAACGGCACGGATCTGGTCGTCCGACAAGGGATACTCGGAGCGCAGCGCCGGTGGATGAGAAGCAAAATGGGAAGCGAGTGGCATGGTATGTCTCCTGACAAAGAGAGGGGCGACCATAGATTTCTGAGACGGCCGCAGGTGCGGAGCTTGGGCGGCATGTCGAGCGCTCCCCATTAGCACCACACGACGTGACCAAAATCGACGGTGCGGCGGTAGTGGTAGCGGCCATCCCAAGGCGTGAACGTGTATTCCATGTACGCGCAACCTAGGACCACAATCCAGTGATGCAGTGAGAGCGATGGCATATCGGCCTCCATCAAAAAGGGGTGGGGTTCACCGCTACCGGATTCCAAGATTTGGAGCCCGCTTTTTGGGGTTTCGGTGCGGTCGGCACGAGGAGCCCGGATGGCCTGTTGCCGCCGTCTTTCCTGAGTTCATCGCCCGCGACGGCCGGGAGTGCGCGGCCCGACGCCGTCAAGGAACCAAGCGCAGGGTGGGTGCGGCCCGCTGGCGCAGCCGAGGACACGGCCCTGCGCGCCTTGATGGCGTCGGGCCGTGCGCTAAAGTCGCGGACAAGGGGATGAGTTCAGGAAAGACGGCTTAACGGGAAAGGGCAGTGCTGCATGCGGATCGTGTGCAAGCGAAGCGCGCAGGGCCGGGTGGATGAATCCGGGCCGGAGGGGCCATGTCAGCCGAACTCAGTGAGGGACGATGGAGAAGTGCCCAAGTCGAGACGCCGCCCCGCCGTTTGGAGCAGACGGCCCAGCGCACGTAAACCTGAAACGATCTCAGTTTGACTTGATCTTCGCCAGCGCACGCCATTAACTGGTAACTGGCGTCCGCTGACAGTGTCGCGGGCGCATCTCCCCATTTTTTAGGAGTGCGATTATGGGTTCCAGTGTTCCGAATCTAAGCGTCAACTGCGATTACGCCACGCCCGAGAAGGATACTGCCGTCGAACTGCACATGGCATTGCCTATCCCATATGCCGATCTGGGAAAGGTGCAGAAGTGGCTCGGCGACGGTGATTGGACGTCGACTGAGCAATACCTGGCTGTGAAATATCCGCAGCATCGTGAATGGCTCTCAGACTGGCTGGCCGCGAGCCGCGAGCCGCGAGCGTAGTGACGGCCCATTGACCGCAAAACTTGCGGCGGTAGGCTGATCGCCGAGACAGGGATCGTCAGGGGCGGACGCTAGCTCCGCCCTCGTCAGTCCTCCGCCTATCCTGAAGGGTCACAAGCGCGGCGGCTACCTGAACGTAGCCGTCGCAGCGTAGCTTCAGCACAGCGGTAGCTTTCGTGGGAAACAGCGAATGGAAGTGCGACCCAAAATCGCCGCAGAAATAGCGCAGTTGCGCCAGGCTTTCCGGGAATCAGGCGCTGTGCTCGTCGAGGAGGTGCTCGATGAGGCGGGCGCCCGCGATGCGCATCAGCGGCTTGCCTCGCATCAGGAGTGGTTTATCACCATAAAAGAACCTGCCCGAGTATCGGGGCGTGGTTGCACCGAATGGCGGGTAGCTGAATGGGAGCGCATGTCGGCCCGACAAAAACGTACAATTATTAACGATCTTCATGAACGGGCAGCCGCTTCGTTCGAGATGTATTTCAAGCAGTACCCGCTGATTGAAAAATTCAGGATCGGCGAAGATGGCGACATCCCGATGATGCGCATCGCGCGCCTCCTGGTGAGCGGTGCCTTTCTCGAGCTCATCGGCAACATTACGGGTATCGATGGCCTGACCGACGTGACCGGCATGGCTTCACGATTCGACGCGGGGCACTTCATCCTGTCGCATACGGATCGACAGCCGGAAGGATCCGTGGGCCGTCGCGAAGTTGCTTTTGTTCTTTACCTGACGGAGGGTTGGCGTGATGATTGGGGGGCACATACTTGCCTGTGGTCGGAAGGGGCCTCCGCGGCCGTCTGCATCCCGCCACGATTCAATACCATGCTGATTTTCCGCGTTCCGCGGGCGCACTCCGTGCTGTACGTGCCGCCCTTTGTCACAGCAAGCCGGCTCGCACTGGCAGGTTGGGCTTACAGCAGAACCTAAACGGCGCAAAAAGGCAGCTTGAGCGCAGCGCCATCCAAACCGTCTGGTCGCCCTCCGATCGCCAACGACAGGAGCATCGATGGGATACTCCGTAGGTCCCTCAACTGAGCGCGTGCGCGCAATCTACGCGCGACAGATCCTGGCGCTTGCCAATGCGTCGGAAAATCGTCGGCTTGAACAGGCCTTCGCGGCGGTGCCACGCGAGACTTTTCTTGGCGAAGACCGATGGCAGATTCTGACCTCGCTCGCCGGCTACACGCCGTTACCCGAGAACGATCCCGTCCTGATCTATCAGGATGTCGTGGTCGGACTGGCCACGCCGCGCGGTGTGAACAATGGCAGTCCCGCGCTGCACGCACGATGGCTCAATGCGATGGCCCCGCAGAGGGGCGAGGTGGTCGCGCACATCGGTGCCGGAACAGGTTACTACACCGCAATCCTCGCCGAGCTGGTCGGGAGTACCGGCCGCGTAATCGCCGTCGAATACGATAACGATCGGTGTACTAGGGCGCTCAAGAATCTTGCGCACAGATCAAATGTTCAAGTCGTGCACGCAGATGGCGCCGCCTATCCGGTGGAGCCCGTCGACGGCGTTTACGTCAACTTCGGCGTCGCGCGGCCTGCCCGCCCTTGGATCGACCGCCTGAAGCCCGGGGGACGCCTTGTACTGCCGCTCGGTGCGCCGGAAAAGCAAGATTTTCTGCCCGGCCGCTTTGCAGCTCAAGCCATTGGTTTGCTCGTCACACGGGTAGACAACGGCTTCGCGGCGGCATCGTTGGGCCCTGCCTCTTTTATCTTTGCCGAAGGCGACCTGGGGGCAACGACTGAGGAAATCAACGCGCTTCGCGTCAGTCTTCAGAACGCAAACGACGGCAAGATACGAAGCCTGCTGTGGGACCGGCGGCCAACGGGCGCCGTCTGGTTGGCCGCTTCAAACTGGGCACTTTCATTCGAAGCACCGGTACGTGTTGGCGGCCGCTAAGAAAATGTACTCGTAACGCCCGGCCTGTTGGCGTACCGATCAAGGCTGCACCGGCCCGCTCGTTTTCTGCCGCGCATGCACAGGAAAAAATGCCTCGGACCCATCGGGATTCGCGGCGCTGAATGGCTCCCAACAAGCACCCCACGTCATTGCAATGCATCCACGAATACTGGTTTGCAAAACCACGCCTGGCGGTAGACTTCGATATGCCGCCGGCGTAGGACCAGCTGCACAGGTACCCACCCATCGGCGGGCTGACAAGAAAGTCCGCTTCGGAGAGCTTTTCGCCGGCGCGGCGAAGCCGGATGATGTCGACAAGCATTAGCGCAAAACACTGTTTATATATACAGTATTATAGGCAAGCAACGATGAGCCTCGCAACCGGTGCTCCGACGTGGCCGGCAGCGATGGTGCGCGGGGTCATGAGGGCGCCATGAGGGGTTAATGAGGAGGTTTCGATGTGTTACTCGGCGCAGATTGAGGCCAGTTTTCGCCAGTATGAGCGCACGTTTGGGGCACAAGTCGACCTGCCCGCGTTTTTCGATCTGTACGCCCACCGTGCGGCCGGCGCAAAAATCAAGCTGCCCAAGGCTGTTGACGCGGCGTTCACGCGCGCGGCCGATCCCGCGTTGGCCGAGCTCCGCGAGTCGATTCGCAGCTTTGAGATTACCCAGGGGGCGGTGCTCGAGCAGGAACTGTTCACGCAGCGCACGCGCCTGGCCGAGGCAGGCCGTACCTTCCACAGCAAAGTCACGAAGGCCGCCTTGGAGAGCCAGCGTGCACATTGCATCGGCGAAGATCACGTCGACGTTGCGTTGCCTGGACGATCTGCGCCCCACAGCGCTCAAAGTCCGCGATTTGCGCATCTTCCCCGGTGGCTATGCGCCCGTTATGGGGATAGAGCACGGCCGTCGCTTGGTGAAGTCCATGCGCTACCAGTGCCGATCGGCCGGCAAGCCTGCCAACTACGACACCCGCATCCCGGGAAACTGCAACGCGAGACGAGATAAACTTGAAGGCTTCTGGCAAGGCCAGTTCGGCGTCATGCATGGCGTGATTCAAGCGCGGGGCTGATGGGCCGGGCACTTCGAAGAATATCGGCCCGTGACGTTTTCCCAACGTGTTTTGCTATTTATGCGTATGACATTATTTACTAGCGCCGTGACATTCCATTCACATTCGTGTATACTTCACGTAACAACTAACCCTCAACCGTCCGTGTGGCTTGACCATCTGATGTGAGGGAGAAAAAGCCGGCGCAAGCCGGTTTTTTCATTTCTGGAGACGGGGCATGCAGCTGGAAGGGCGAGCGCGTCGCTTGCGGACGAGGGTCTACATCGACGGCTACAACTTCTATTATGGCTGCTTAGAGCCGGTTTACGATCTCCTGAGCAGCAGTGCCAAAAAGGCGAGATGGACAAACTGCAAGCTGGTGTTGAGCAAACGCTCACAGTTCTTCCATAAGCGCCGGTTCTTCTCCAGCCAGGCGAAACTGCGCTCGACGACCCAACGCTGCGGCAGGACCTTGAAAGTATGCAGTTCGCTGCGTTTGGCGATCTGCACCGTGACCCGCTCGCCCAAGATCTCGCGCACGCCCTGCGCGAAGGGTTCGCCCACGTAACCGCCATCGACCAGCACACTTTGCACCTGTCCCAAGCGAGGCTTGCCGTGCTCGAACGCCAGCAACGCTCCTTTGCGATCGGTCACCTCGGCAGTGGTTACCGCCACGGCGTGCGGCAAGCCCTGCGTGTCTACGGCAATATGACGCTTGATGCCCGACACCTTCTTGCCCGCGTCATAACCCTTATGCGCTGCCGTGTCAGTGTTCTTCACGCTCTGCGCGTCCACGATCAAGAACGTCGTGCTGGCGCTGCGTCCCTGTCTTGTGCGCGCCGCGCCAACCTGATTTTTTGAGTGCCTGCTCCAGCACGCTCACGCCGTGCTGGTCAGGCTGACTCCATTTGCTGAAATACGCGTAGACGGTTTGCCACTTGGGAAACTCGCTGGGCAAGAAGCGCCATTGGCAACCTGTACGCAACAGATACAGCACCGCGCAAAACACCTCGTACAAGTCCACCGTCGTGGGCTTCGTGCGCCGGCGCACGCTGCGCAACAGCGGCTCGATCTCCGAGAACTTCTCTCGGCTTATGTCACTCGCGTATTTCTTTCTCGTCATCCTCGAATTATCAGGGATGACCAGAAGATCGCAAACACGTTCTTAGGAGTTTTGCCACACGCTGCACTCGCGCAAAAAACGCTGGTGAGTGCGCTCGTGAAAGCCCCACCTAACCGAGACCCGATGAGCGCGGCTGACGTCCCTCTCCTACCCTCCCGCCCCCACCTGACGCGTCGGATCGCGGCGAGAACAGCTGGCGCGATCCGAATACCCTACGTTCTATTTGGTGCATGGAGTTGACCCTGTAAAACCGGACACACCATCGCGCACAATGTCGCCGCTGTGGCCTGCTGTCGTCGCCGCACAGCTCATCGCTTCTCGGTCGCAGCAATCCAGCGCAAACGTCACACGCAGCGGCTCGCCGTTGTCGCAGCGGAACTCGAAGCCGTCCGAGCACCATCGCTGATTGCTGCGCGCGACGGCCACTTTGCCATCATGTCGACGGTGGGCTCGCGGCGCAATCGGTCGGCGCTGTGTCAGCAGCCCATGCGTTCGCATGATGCGATAAATGCGCTTGGCATTGAACGGCGCCAGTCCAACTGCAACGCGCTCGTTGCGCAACGTGCCCCAAACCCGCCGGTAGCCATAGCTGGGCAAATTGCCGACGACACGGCGGATTTCCTCGACTACAGTTTCGTTGTCGGTCGGCCTTGATTGCCGGCCATCGCGCCACGTCGCCGGACGCGACAGTCGTGCCGATACGTTCGAGCGCGACACGCCGAGAACTTCACAGACCAGTTTCACTGGCCGTCCTCCGGCAGCAAGGGCGAGTGCGCTATCCATTTTTTTGCTCGGCTGTATTCAACTGCTTCCCGGAGAATCTCGTTCTCCATTGTTTTTTTGCCGAGCATCCGTTGCAGCTCGCGAATCTGCCTGAGCGCATCAGCCAACTCCGATGCCGGAACCACTTCTTCGCCAGCCTTGACCGCTGACAGGCTACCGTCCTGGTACAGCTTGCGCCAGTGGAATAGCTGGTTCGGGTTCACGCCGTAATGGCGCGCGACCATTGAAACCGATTTTCCCGGTTCGAAACTCTCGCGAACCATCGACAGTTTCTGCTCCGCCGTCCAGCGACGCCGGCGCTCTGGGCCCGTCAACACTTCCATCACTTCCTGCTTGGTGTTAGTCAAAAACACAGTCTTATGCCTACCCGTTATTGTAAGTGGGTCGTTGTGTCCGGTGTTTCATGGGGCCGCTCCAGTGCACGAATCAGTAATACGCATCCACACCGAAGTTCGTCACACACTTTTACGCCGGTTTCTCTTCATCGCCAGCTTGACGGTTTCTCTCATTTCTCTAAATTCTTTTCTCAGTTTACGATCTGGCACCTTACTCTTATCCCTGAGCACAAAGTCCCCCTGGTACGTTGCATCCGTCATTCGTGTATTTTTGTCCGTGACTTCGAAAAACGCGGTTGTCACCGCCCGGGTAGTCGTCAGCGAATCCGACTCGAAGAACTTGTCGCCAAAAAAATAGACCTTGGCCTCTGCGCTGAGCCTCGTGTGGCCCGAATAAAATGAGATCCCAACCGCATCGTCACGGAGAGCTGGCATAGTTTTGCGGGTGGAGATGGCGACTCGGTACTTCTCATTACGATTGTCCTTAACCGTGGGCTCGCCATTGATGTCTCTGACGATTTGCATTGCGGCCGGCCCGCGGGCAATCGTCGCGAACATCTGGCGTTGTGTGGCTTCGTTAGGACACGCCTCCTTAATCCGCCCGATCACCGCAGAGAACAGGGCCGTTTTCACCGTCGCGATCTGCTCGACCGACGTGTGGCTCGGTAGGCCCCCAATTCTCACCACATCTCTGAGGGTCTCGCGGAAGTCGTCGGGCACCTCTGACTCCGCCGCAAAAGTCTCCACGCCTCTTAAACGCTGGCAGGCCCCGCGCATCCTAGCGTCCATGATGTCGTTACCGTCGATCTTGATGACAACACGCTCCGTGCCAGGGGCGGGGAACAGGGCGCCATCTAGCGCGGCGCATACCTCTTCGAACAGCTTGGCATCGCCTTCGGAGGAGCCGAGATCAGCGGCCTGCGCGAGTTCCGCGACGTGTGCGGTGGCATAAGCATAGGTGCCTTTGGGAAGCGAAGGCACGCCCCAGAAAGTCAAGGGATTCCCAACATGTAGATTGCGGTCGGTGCGCAAGGTGCGCTCCTTCTTTTCGAGCGTCGCGCGCGCCCACTCGTCAATGGCTTTACGTTGCGTTTGGGCATCCAGCGCTGGACCCCGGTTGCGGGTCACGTGAACGTTATCGTTATCGTATTGGTAAGTGACCGCGTGCTTAAACCGCCCGTAAGCTTTGCTCGCGGACGCGAGCCAGGCTGTTTTATCGAAGTTCTCGTCAAGACCAAGTCTATCGAGACTGATCCCGTCCGGACGTGCGGCGGCGTCCGGGTCCACGCGCGCGACTTCTTCCACATCGCCCACCACGAACTTAATGCGCCGTGCGCCCAAGAATATGCCGGACAGCAAGTGGTACAAATCCTTTAGGCACGCCAAGAAATCGTTCGACGCTGGGGACGCGGCCGGCACACCGAATAGCTTCTTCGTGTCTTCGACCAGCGACTTAACCGACAGATCAGGCGATTCGGCCACTCGCACCGCAGCCTTGATAACCTCTGCCTCGACGCAGTCACCCGTGCTGGTGAACTGCATCGCCAGGTCCACGACCTGCGTCACCGGCTCATTGGACTGGGGGCCAAATACACTGCGCGCGGGGTTGATCGTCGTGTACGTCGTCGTCTTGTGGATGTGGACTTTGTTGTCGTCGATGCTCACGTGGATGGCCTGCCGATGCATCTTTTGAGAGCCATCCTGGGAGGCCAGCAAGTGGTCCGCATTCACAAACGCCTTGCAGCCCAGATGGCGCGCGATATCGCGGGCCTTAACGCATGCGATATCCGCAGGCTCACCATTGTCTTCCAAGGCTTTTTGGATTTTCCGGGTCATCTGGCGCAGCAGTGCGCCCCCCGGATCGCTTTGAAAATGCGGGTCTTTGTCGGCCACCGCGGCACACTCATCCTTTCCCACGGTGAGAATGATCTGCGCGTTATCACCAGGCGGCGCGAAATATAGCGCCTCCATTTCCTTACCCACCTCGGCGTCGGCCCGTTCCTCAAGTTCGATTCGAGCGAGGAGCACCTGGTCAATAGGCGTCGTGCCGGTAGTGTTATACGCGCGCGAGGTTGACTCTATTGCCATACTGTGTTTTTCCTTAGCATTTGGTTCAAAAGCTGCGCGCGAGAGTAATTTTTTGTCTTACCGGACGCGGTGCTGGCCCATCGGAATCACGCCACCGCAGGACTTCGTGCGGCGCTGAGAAAAGGGGCCGTATCTTGGGTGTCGACGTCAGACTGCGACGACAGCTATGCTGTCATTGTCGGCGTCCTCGGCCGGGTTGGACTCCGGTGAACACCTTAAATCCGCTCCCTGGCGCGCGCGTGAGGGCGCGCGCGCGAAGGGACAGGGCGCGAATGCGGGCACTGAAGACGTTGGTTGAGAACGATTCTCACGAGAAGAACGATGGCACGGCCGGACGACGGACGAGCGAAGCCGTTCACTCGCCCGCTTTACCCGCGTTGGTTACTTTCCAGGTCTGGAAAGCTTTATCTCGTTTCATGTGTTGGACGAGTACGTGCTCGATGATGAAATCGAGTGAAATCTCCGTCTCGTTCATTTCCTGATAAGCACGTTGATAGGCCCGCAATTCGTCGTGTACCGCTTGCGATAGGTTCATCTGGAGCTTGGTCTTTTCCGGCTCGCGCTTGACGATCGGGAGCATGAGGCGGGGCGACGAGCTACGCGGTGGTTTCTGCTTCATGGAGGTTCTGATCCTTAGAACGTGTTTGCGATCTTCTGGTCATCCCTGATAATTCGAGGATGACGAGAAAGAAATACGCGAGTGACATAAGCCGAGAGAAGTTCTCGGAGATCGAGCCGCTGTTGCGCAGCGTGCGCCGGCGCACGAAGCCCACGACGGTGGACTTGTACGAGGTGTTTTGCGCGGTGCTGTATCTGTTGCGTACAGGTTGCCAATGGCGCTTCTTGCCCAGCGAGTTTCCCAAGTGGCAAACCGTCTACGCGTATTTCAGCAAATGGAGTCAGCCTGACCAGCACGGCGTGAGCGTGCTGGAGCAGGCACTCAAAAAATCAGGTTGGCGCGGCGCGCACAAGACAGGGACGCAGCGCCAGCACGACGTTCTTGATCGTGGACGCGCAGAGCGTGAAGAACACTGACACGGCAGCGCATAAGGGTTATGACGCGGGCAAGAAGGTGTCGGGCATCAAGCGTCATATTGCCGTAGACACGCAGGGCTTGCCGCACGCCGTGGCGGTAACCACTGCCGAGGTGACCGATCGCAAAGGAGCGTTGCTGGCGTTCGAGCACGGCAAGCCTCGCTTGGGACAGGTGCAAAGTGTGCTGGTCGATGGCGGTTACGTGGGCGAACCCTTCGCGCAGGGCGTGCGCGAGATCTTGGGCGAGCGGGTCACGGTGCAGATCGCCAAACGCAGCGAACTGCATACTTTCAAGGTCCTGCCGCAGCGTTGGGTCGTCGAGCGCAGTTTCGCCTGGCTGGAGAAGAACCGGCGCTTATGGAAGAACTGTGAGCGTTTGCTCAACACCAGCTTGCAGTTTGTCCATCTCGCCTTTTTGGCACTGCTGCTCAGGAGATCGTAAACCGGCTCTTAATGTTTGCGGGTGATTCGCTTGTAGACGTTGAGCGGCCAGAGCCACACGTAATACAAGCGCACGTCGAGTCTACTATTCCAGTTCAAACCGGCCATCGCTTCGGCCGGCACAACCTTGAAGAGCAAACCGGCGAGGTAGCCGACGATCACGTAGGCGCCGAATGCGAGGACAACCTCCTGCTTGCACGGGAAACCAACACGCGGCAAGACGGTGCCGACGAGGACCATGAACGCAAACAGGACGCCCACATTGATGGAGCGCACGTGTAGCGCGCGCTCCCGGCCCATGTTGAGGGCGCGCTGTTTGATGCGGTCCCGCTCTTGGTCGTCTGCGACCCGTTTTACGCGCTCGGGTAGCGTCTCACCTTTGCGCCTACCCAACAGGATCGGGGCGATCCATTTGTACGCTTTCGTCGCAATCACGGCCGCGACACCGAACAAGACCGTATTTAGGGTGAAGGATTGGAGAAGGTGGTATTGTCAGGTTGTTCGGATGGGGGAGGCGGAAGGATAGAATGCGACATGAAAAAATTTTCAGTCAGCCCCCAGCGCTCGAGCGACGCGGCGATCTCGTTCAAAGGCTACCGATTTCCGCCTGACATTATCCGCTATGCGGTGTGGCTGTATTACCGGTTTCCGCTGAGTCTGCGCATGGTCGAGGAAATGTTGGCCGCGCGGGGGATTGAGCTGACCTACGAGACGGTACGGTGCTGGGCGACGAAGTTCGGTTTGGCCATCGCCGGGCGTATTCGATCGACGTCCCCGAGGCGCGGCGACAAATGGCATCTTGACGAGGTGGTCGTGACAATCCACGGCAAAAAACATTGGCTGTGGCGGGCGGTGGACGAACACGGCGCGCTGCTTGAGGTGCTGGTGCAAAGCCGTCGCGACACGGCCGCCGCCAAACGGCTCATGCGCCGCCTGCTCAAGCGCCATGGCGGCGCACGCGTGATCGTCACGGATAAATTGCGCAGCTATGCAGCGGCCCACCGCGAGCTCCGGCTAAGCGTCGAACACCGCCAGCATAAAGGTTTGAACAACCGGGCGGAGAATTCGCATCAGCCTACGCGGGTGCGGGAGAAAGTGATGCGTCGCTTTAAGTCGGCACGCCAATTGCAGCGCTTCGCCTCAATCCACGGTCAGGTTTCGAACCTGTTCATGGCGTGCCGCTATCACCGCAATGCCGAGCAAAAACGTGCGGCGCGCACCCAGGCCTTCGCCGCCTGGGAATGGGCTTGCTCCACCCGCATGGCGGCGTAAGGGCGTCGTTTTCTGCCATGGTACCTTGGCTCGGTTTCAACTAAACAACCTGACAATACCCATTAGACTGCTGCGACCGCGAGGCCATGAGTTGGGTCGCGAGCACGGGCGGCTACACCGGCGACATGGTGCGTGACGTGATGCTTCAGGCCGTCGAGAGCCGCTTCCAGGGAGCGCTGAAAACCGACGGCGAAATCGAGTGGCTCAGCGATAACGGTTCCTGCTGCATTGCCGACGAGACGCTGACGTTCTCGCGGGCAATCGGCCTGAAGCCGGTCACGACGCCTGTCAGAAGTCCGCAGAGCAACGGGATGGCCGAGAGTTTTGTCAAAACGATGAAGCGTGATTACGTTTCATGGATGCCCAAGCCTGACGCCAGGACAGCGCTGCAAAACCTGGCCATCGCGTTCAACCACTACAACGAATCGCATCCGCACAGCGCACTGAAATACCGCTCGCCACGCGAGTTTCGACAGCAAGCAAATTCACTAACCTAAGCGTGACCGTGTGTCCGGTCATGCAGGGGCGAGTCCAATGTATTACTGCCACGAGTGGTCCAACACAACGATCACTCAGTTCATGCAGAAGGTCGACGCCTACATCCGCTGGTATAATGAGCATCGAATCAAGATGTCACTGGGTGCTCTCAGCCCAATGGAGTATCGACGTCATCTCGGATTGGCAGCATAAATCAGTCCAAGAAAACGTCCGCACCCCCTAGTGGGTCATTGTCATCCCGTTGCTGACAGGGCGAAGGGTTGCCGTCGCCGGGGCTCGAGTGCCGGCAGCGTTTGGTCCTTAGCCCTTGGCGCATGGAGAAGGGGAGGGCCGACGGGGAGGGTGGCGCCAGGCGTGAGGCAGCGGGCGGGGCGGCGCGATACAGGGTGACGCTGGCTGGGGCGGTCCATGCGGCCGGGCGGTTCGCCGGGCACGACGCGTGCCGCCGGTCACAAACACGCGCAAGGGGCGGGCCGGACCGCCAGACACTCGCTGGCAACGCGCCGGGTAACCCCCCCGCGTCGGTCGAACCCTGGCCGTCGGCGCCGGCGTACACCTCAGGTGTTTGCCCGATAGCGGCTTTGCCTGAGCCGCCGAGAATGACAGCAAGATATCTGCCACGATCGAGACGACGGCGCGTAACCCGATGCGCCTTTATCGTCGACGACACCGGCGAAAATTGCACCTGGCGCGCTGCCTCTCGCGGGGACGACCGCATGACGCGCGCGGCACCGCGATACTGCACAAGGAGAGAGTCAGGATGTGCAGCACGACCGTGACCAAGGCGCTCTGCGACCCGAGCGCGACGTTCGTCGGCACGCTGGAGCACCGATTCGAGCTCGCACCGAAGCCTTTCGGACACGCTGGCACGCGTGTGGCGCAACGCTGTTTGCTACTGCGCGACGGGCCTGGCCGCCGGCGAGAACGCCGGCACTGCTATCGCGGGGGAAAACCGCGGCCGACGCCCCCGCCTTCGTGATTAACCCACCCCTTCATCAAGATCTTCCGGCCCACATACCATGCCGCTCGACCCACCCACCAGCGCCCAGTCCGCAGGCGTTTACGCCGGCACGGCAGCGGACGAGCCGTTAGTATTCGAGTTCTACGAAAACGACGGCACATACAAACAGTTCTTTATTACCGTTGAAGACATGCAAAAGGCCGATCCCGCGGCCTGGAACCATTGGTTCAACAAAATCTGGAACTCGATTTGTGACTATTTCTCCGGCCCTCGAGTCGCCGGCGCGCAAATCAACGAGGCCAACACGTTTTTTCACGCCGCGGTGAGCGCGAAGGACGACGTCACCAAGGCGAAGAATTACTTCGCGTTGAAGGCGATGGCTACCCTCGAAACCCAAAGAACAAGATTTAGCGAGGTGTACAACGCGACTACAGGCTTGGTTACCCTCGGCATTGAAGCTCGACTTGGCAAGGGCCCGGGCGTCGCGATGACAGTGGAAGCATCAGCCCTACCTTCCGAAGCAATAGCGATCCTCGACTTGCCGCAAGACGTCATGACCGCGGCTCTGGAGAGGGAGGCGAAGAGGGATAGTGGGCAGCCTGTGCAAGCGAACTCCGTGGAGGGCGGTGTGGCTCCCGTCTGCACGACGACGCACCAATTTGACGGGACAGCTTACCTGACGGACTGGGCTAACCGGGTGTGCACGTTACCAGATAAGGAAATTCTGGAAGACCCGGCGCGTGAGAGGGGAGCAGCGGCGCCGCGACTTCAGTATTGGTTAGACCTCTCTAATTTCGAACCTCCTGTCCACGGCCAATGCGTCTACGAACTCGAGCTGAACGACGGCCTGGGCCCTGCCACGTCTAAGAACGTTTGGACCGAGGGTGCTGATGTGGCAGCGAATCTTGAATTCGCAAATCGTCTTCACAGGGCCCAGACGCTCACGCCTGCTCAGGTGAACTCGACGGCCTTTCTGATGCTGGCCGACAATTCAGTGCAAGAACTGATGAATGAGGCCGCCGCAAGGGATCCACGCTTCGATCGCAGCGCCAATGGTTGGATGTGCAAAAATAACTTTTCCATTTCGCACCACGGAACTCATATGGTGATGTCCATCACTAGTGAGAGCCAACTGTCCGACGAGCAGCTACACATGGACACCGGGGCGGGGCCGGACGCGCCACTCGTACATCAGGAGGTCACGTACCGGCAGAAGTGGGTTATCACCCCCGACGGGCAGATGCGGTGCCTCTTTGCCACAGCGGCGAAATCGGTAAGCTTATTGGATGCTCTCAACGACGATGTCATTGCCGTGCATGCGCCGGACGTGGACGACCCACACACTGCGGCGTTAAAGAGGCGGTACGATGCCTTGGGGGACAAGGCCCGCCATTCGCTTGCGTCGTGTACGAGCCTACGAAACTTTTTGAAGGAGGCCAGGGCGTTTTTGTCAGGCGATAACGCCCGCTTTAATGAGCGAGTGGCCCATTATTTGATGGGCAAACTCACCGTATTGCCCAAGGGGCTACCTAAACCGCAGCCCGATATTCCTGATGAAGTAAAAAACGAACTCAGGAACTTGCTGCGCACTCATCGATATGGAATATTTGGTATACCCGAAACGCCTGAAAAGACAATAGCTAAGCTCTATTCCTTGGATCTTAAACTATTGGATGAGGGAATCGACCTTGAATACAAGCGCCTCTCCGCAAAAGATCATCCAAGCGAACAAGTTCCGCAAAATGGGATCGACGTCTCCCCCGTCGATACGATGCAGGATACGCAAGGGCACATAGCCGAGCGGCCACGCGTCGTGGCGGCCAGGGTGAGCGCACCAAACGCCGGGGACCTCACCGCTGCGACGGGCCAGCCACCCCACATGACTTTCCCTGAGGCGGCAACAGGCCTCGTGCCGACAAGCCTCATGACGGCTGACACGAACGTCCCTAACGCTAGCATCGTGGTTCAGGATTCTTCTGGGATGGCGGTGAAGAGGCGAGGAGAAAACGCGAAGCCTCAAGATTACTTCGGATCGATCTGGCCAAAAATTGACAAGTGGTTCACCTTGCTCGACGGGGGCGCTGCCCGGGAGTTGCTTGGCTACGTCCTCAGGGAAGGAACGAGCGTTGACGACAGGCTGACCTGCCTCGATAACCTGCGACATCTTGCGTTGGGACATCACAAAACGGCGATTCGCCCTGAGGTCGATGGCGATATCGTCTCGCTCGTGATCGATGACGTTTTTACGATGACCCTGAATCGACCCACTGGGCGCGGCATATTCCAATCGGGTTTGGATCTGCCCGATTAAATATTCTGAGCTTTGCCCACCGTTAATCTCGAAGAACACACTACCGCACCAATCTCGGGGAGCGTTTTTCCGCTCTTTCGGCGGCCGGTTGCCGGTGGCGAACGCCCCCCGGGGGATCGCCCAAGACGCCCTGGCGACGCCCCCGCGCCGTGCGTCGTGTCGCCCCCGACCCTCGCAAACCCACGCCCCGCCGTCGTCCCCAGGGCGGCCGCAGGGCAAACGAGCGCAAACGCGGGCGGCAGGTGATTTTTGGGGCGCGAGTTCGCCCGCAAAAGTGGCCCATGTCATAACCCGAGTTATAGACAGAGCTGAATTCAATCTATTGGGGCTGAGCACGCGCTTTTGCGGGTCGGCTCGCGCGACGCGCCGGGCGTGAAGCCCGCCGCGGGCCCGCCCCCGAGCCGCTTTTGCCCGCGTCGTCGAGCGGGTAGGGGAGATCGGCAGGCAGTCGCGCCAAGTATTGGCTCGGCCCGCAAGGGAGCGTGAGACCCCTTGCTCCCTCAGCGATAGCCTGCTGGGGCGCGAGGGCGTGGAGAAGGGGAGAGGCGCAGGCCTAAACGGGAGAGGGCGGGGAGGGCTCGCCGGCAACGTGCATGACGGGGCTGCCGACTTTGCTGGAGCGCCGACCAGCCGTGCCATCGTACATTCACCCAGAATGGTTCTCAGCCACGCATTTACAGGACTGCCAACCGGCTGGCCGGCGCGCAGTGCGACTGACGACTGACCAGTGTGCCGTCCCCGAAAAACGTTGTACAGCCGAGCCACTCGCTGAGGAAGGGACTCGGCGGTTCCCTTTCTTGATCTCATGGGCGTACATCGTGCAGGTGGGGGAACAGGTATTGACGGCCGGCTCGCCGGTTGGCTTCTGCGGCCCGCTCAGGCAGATCCGCTAGCCGGTAGAAGTCTGCGGCCTGCGTGTACCGACCCGCTTACCTGTCGGCCTTTGCGGCCCTCTGGTAGGCGTCTACAGCCTGCGCGCGCAGGCCCGCCAGCATGTAGAAGTCTCCGGCCCGCGCGTACCGATGCGCTTGCATGTCGGTGTCTGCGGCCAGCTCGTAGGCGTCTACGGCCTGCTCGTGAAAACCCGCCAGCTTGTAGGCGTCTCCGGCTTGCCAGGGCAAACCCGCTGCCATGTAGGCGTTTGCGCCCAGCGCATACCGCTCCGCTCGCATCTCGGTGTCTGCGGCCAGCTCGTAGGCTTTTCGGGCCTGATCGGGCTGTTGCGCTTGCGTGTAGGATTCTGCGGCCTTCCAATAGGCGTCTGCGGCCATCTCGTAGGCTTTTCGGGCCTGATCGGGCTGTTGCGCTTGTGTGTAGGATTTTGCGGCCCTCCAATAGGCGTCTGCGGCCAGCTCGTAGGCGTCTGCGGCCCGCTTGTGCAGGCCGCCCCGCTCGTAGACTTCTGCGAGTGCCGTGTAAGCGTTGGCGGCGTCCCGGTCGGTTTCTGCGGCCTCCGTGCTGTGGCCCGCGTCCGTGTAGGCCGCTGCGCCCGCCTCGAAGGCACGCGCTGCCCGCTCATACCGATCCATCGACCTGAGGATTTTGGCGAGAACCACATGGGTGTCGCCGGCCGATCGGGTGGTGGTTATGGCCTGCTCGGCCCGACCCACGGCCATGTAGGCTTGTGTGGCCTTCTTGTAGGTTTCGGCGGCCCGCGTGAGGACGTCTGTGAGCTCGCGATGTTTGGATTCGACCCGCGCCAAGGCTTCTGCGCGCGTGCTGCCGGCCGCTACGGCGCGAGCGATGGCGTCCGAGATGTCGTCGTGGTCGGTGTGATCTTGTGCGCGCAACACGTGAGCGGCCAGACAAAGCCTGTCGGCTTGCGCCAGGTATTGGCAAACCCCCTGCACTTCTACGCCTGGTTCAAGACTTTGCACGAGCTGGGCCATCTCGGTGGGCCAGAGATGGGCGGCCAGCGTCGTGAGGGCTCGGTCCCGGTTTCCTGGAATGTGCTCAGTGCTCGCGCCGCCCTGTTCGTCGGCGCGCTTGCAAAGGACCAGGGTGGCGATGGCGGGCAGGCGCTCGGCTTTCGTACCGCCATGAAAGACCGAATCGTTGACGGTGCCCCTCATTCCCATGTGGATGATTGCCTCATAGGCTTCCACGACGTCCTGCTCGCGAGTGACGTCAAGCGTTCTCGTGTGGACGAGGGCGGCCTCACGTATTGGGGACAGGTGAGGATAGCCGGGGCGGGCCTGGCGTTCAATAGAGGGGTGGTTCCCCATAAGGCAGTGCTTCAGACACGTATCGAGGATGCCAATGAATACCACCGTCAGCGGCCCATCACATTCGTATTTCGGCCAAACCATGCAGAATTGGGAAATGAAGGACGAGCTTGGCCTCGAAAAAACGGCCGATGCC
The DNA here is from genome assembly GCF_001029105.3 of Pandoraea faecigallinarum. Classification (NCBI taxonomy): domain Bacteria; kingdom Pseudomonadati; phylum Pseudomonadota; class Betaproteobacteria; order Burkholderiales; family Burkholderiaceae; genus Pandoraea; species Pandoraea faecigallinarum. The sequence goes on from NZ_CP011809.2 coordinate 38,369, forward strand.
TGTGCGGGCATGAGCGCCGCAAAACTGTCGTGGCTGGTCGCCTGGTATATCCGCGACGAGACCTACCAGAAAGGACTGGCTGAGCGGGGCAACTATCAGCATGGTCTGCCTTTTACTGCCTACCGGGGCGAGGGGGGCCACCTCGTCGTCCGATGGCCAGCGCTTCCGCGCGGGGGGCCACGCTCAGGCAGGCGGCTATCGCAACGCGAAGTACGGCAATGAACCCGGCGTCCTGTCTATACGCACATCGCCGATCAGTATGCGCCGTTCCACACCAAGGTCATCAATTCGCCCGTGCGGGATGCGACGCACGTGCTTGATGGCTTGCCGTACCACGAGTCCGAGTTGCGCATCGAAGAACACTATACCGACACTGCGGGCTTCACCTACCATGTATTCGCGCTGTGCCACTTCCTCGGTTTTGAGTTCGCGCCGCGCATTGCGGATCTCGCTGACAAGAATTTGTACGTACCCGGCAAACCGGGTGACTGGCCGGCGCTGTCGTCGCTGATTGGCGGCTCGATCAGCCGGAAACTGATCGAACGGGAATTCGAGGATGTGGTTCGCCTGGCGGCGTCGATCCAGCAAGGCGCCGTGACCGCTTCACTGATCCTGCGCAAGCTGAGCGCGTATCCGCGGCAAAACGGTCTCGCGGTTGGCCTGCGCGAGCTCGGCCGCATCGAGCGGACGTTGTTCACGCTCAAGTGGCTACGGGACCCGGCTTTGCGCCGGCGCGTGTCCGCCGGACTGAACAAGGGCGAGGCCCGTAACTCACTGGCGCGCGCGGTGTTGTTCTATCGGCTGGGCGAGATACGCGACCGTTCGTATGAAAACCGGCGCTGCCGGGCCAGCGGCCTGAACCTGGTGGTGGCCGCGATCACGCTGTGGAACACCGTCTACCTGGAGCGGGCGACCGCCGCCTTGCGGCAGCACCGCGAGATCGACGACAGGCTGGTCTCACACGTCGCGCCGCTCGGCTGGAACCACATCAACCTGACCGGCGACTACGTATGGCACGCAAACAAGCGCGTTGCCAAGGGTCGATTCCGGCCGCTGCGCGCGCCGAAATCGAGCCCGGCACTATCTTGGCGTACGAAAAAATCCGTTTCTTGAGGGCCCCCCGACTCACCAATACGCTTCTCAACGCGAACAGCCTGCCTCGCCAGCCGGTCAACGACTTGCTGCTGCCGGACGGCTCTCGGGGCATTATTTGTTGGCCGCCGGCCGTGCTCGAAGGAACAGTGCTTGTCGCCATACGGAAGCACCTGGCCGTCGACAAAGATCTCGAGGAACTGCGAAGCGAAGGCCGCTTCGCGCAGCTGAAGATTAAGACCCACGCGGATTCCGGTCGGCTGACGCCGTTCGAAGCACAGATGATGGCCTTGCGCGACGAGGTAACCCGGGCCGGCGATCCTGTCGAATTTCTGAAAAAGGCGGTCATCGGCAAGCTGAATATTGCCGTCGCCGGCGCGACCGGCTCCGGCAAATCGACGTTCACGCGCTCGCTGTTGAAATACGTGCCACGTACCGAGCGCGTGATGATTCTGGAAGATACCCACGAAGTCGGTTCCGACGCGCTGGACGAGGTTGGCTACCTGGTATACGGCGAACAGGAGGGCCGCTTGTCCGCTCGCGCCTGTCTGAAAACCTGCATGCGGTTGTCGCCCGATCGTATCTTTCTGACTGAGCTGCGCGAGGATGCGGCGTGGGACTACATCAAGAGTGCGAACACGGGCCATCCCGGCGGTATCTTTTCGACGCACGTCAACAGCGCGGCCGAAACCCCGGCGCGTATCGCTGACCTCGTGAAATCGTCCGAGGTCGGCCGCATGCTCGACTACGACATGATCCTGCGGACGATTCACGCGACGGTCGATGTCGTCATCTACATGCACGACTGGAACGTCGTAGAGCTGCTGTACGACCCACTGTTCAAGAAGCAAATCGCCGAGCGCTAAGGAGGCAACGTGAACGACCTTCTCGGTATTGTCAGGTTGTTTAGTTGAAACCGAGCCAAGGTACCATGGCAGAAAACGACGCCCTTACGCCGCCATGCGGGTGGAGCAAGCCCATTCCCAGGCGGCGAAGGCCTGGGTGCGCGCCGCACGTTTTTGCTCGGCATTGCGGTGATAGCGGCACGCCATGAACAGGTTCGAAACCTGACCGTGGATTGAGGCGAAGCGCTGCAATTGGCGTGCCGACTTAAAGCGACGCATCACTTTCTCCCGCACCCGCGTAGGCTGATGCGAATTCTCCGCCCGGTTGTTCAAACCTTTATGCTGGCGGTGTTCGACGCTTAGCCGGAGCTCGCGGTGGGCCGCTGCATAGCTGCGCAATTTATCCGTGACGATCACGCGTGCGCCGCCATGGCGCTTGAGCAGGCGGCGCATGAGCCGTTTGGCGGCGGCCGTGTCGCGACGGCTTTGCACCAGCACCTCAAGCAGCGCGCCGTGTTCGTCCACCGCCCGCCACAGCCAATGTTTTTTGCCGTGGATTGTCACGACCACCTCGTCAAGATGCCATTTGTCGCCGCGCCTCGGGGACGTCGATCGAATACGCCCGGCGATGGCCAAACCGAACTTCGTCGCCCAGCACCGTACCGTCTCGTAGGTCAGCTCAATCCCCCGCGCGGCCAACATTTCCTCGACCATGCGCAGACTCAGCGGAAACCGGTAATACAGCCACACCGCATAGCGGATAATGTCAGGCGGAAATCGGTAGCCTTTGAACGAGATCGCCGCGTCGCTCGAGCGCTGGGGGCTGACTGAAAATTTTTTCATGTCGCATTCTATCCTTCCGCCTCCCCCATCCGAACAACCTGACAATACCGTTTTTGGGTACCACGCCGGAAGCCCTGGTTTTCCGGATCACCTGATGCAATGTCGCCTTCGACGAAATTTTCAGCGGCGGAGGGAATAGTCCGAAAGCCCATCGTGCAAGCATTTGCCAGGCATTGCTCGGTTTGGCCGTCTAACGAGCGTTTGATGGTCACGCGTAAGATAATTACTTTGTATATACTACGTTAGTATCTATTGCGTGAAGGAGGGGGCGATGTCCAAAGCTGTTTTCACAATGAAGCTCGAACCCGAGCTGCGCGACGCCTTCATGGCCGAAGCCGAAGCAACGCACCGGCCAGCGTCCCAAGTGGTGCGTGAGCTGATGCGCGATTTCGTCCAGCGCCAACGCGAAACGCGGGAATACGATGAATTCCTGCGCCGCAAGGTCGAAGCCGCGCGCATTTCGATGAGAACTGGCCGTGGCCGCTCCAATGAGGAAGTCGAGGCCGAGGCTACCGCGCGGCGAGTGGCCTTGTTGCACAAGGCCAATAAGGCCGGCTTGTGAGGATTATTTGGACGCCCGAAGCAGAACAAGACCGAGACGACGTGTGCGAGTACATCGCGCCCGACAATCCGCGGGCAGCGGCACACATGGATCAGCTGTTCAGCGATGCAGCCGCCAGGCTGGCCGATCATCCGAAGCTTGGCAGAGCAGGGAAGATTGCGGGCACGCGCGAACTGTTTCCTCACGAAAACTATCGTCTAGTGTACGAAATTGACGGGGAAACGGTATGGCTACTGGCCTTGGTGCATACAGCCCGCCAGTGGCCGCCGCCTCGGGAGTGATGCCGGCATGATTCAGTACAGCACCCCCCTTCCAAGCGAACCGAAATGTTGCTCGCGTGCCGCTTGATTTGCTGGAGCCAACCAAGGCAGCATCCGGTTGATTTCGCAAAAGCTTCTAAGAACGTGTTTGCGATCTTCTGGTCATCCCTGATAATTCGAGGATGACGAGAAAGAAATACGCGAGTGACATAAGCCGAGAGAAGTTCTCGGAGATCGAGCCGCTGTTGCGCAGCGTGCGCCGGCGCACGAAGCCCACGACGGTGGACTTGTACGAGGTGTTTTGCGCGGTGCTGTATCTGTTGCGTACAGGTTGCCAATGGCGCTTCTTGCCCAGCGAGTTTCCCAAGTGGCAAACCGTCTACGCGTATTTCAGCAAATGGAGTCAGCCTGACCAGCACGGCGTGAGCGTGCTGGAGCAGGCACTCAAAAAATCAGATTGGCGCGGCGCGCACAAGACAGGGACGCAGCGCCAGCACGACGTTCTTGATCATGGACGCGCAGAGCGTGAAGAACACTGACACGGCAGCGCATAAGGGTTATGACGCGGGCAAGAAGGTGTCGGGCATCAAGCGTCATATTGCCGTAGACACGCAGGGCTTGCCGCACGCCGTGGCGGTAACCACTGCCGAGGTGACCGATCGCAAAGGAGCGTTGCTGGCGTTCGAGCACGGCAAGCCTCGCTTGGGACAGGTGCAAAGTGTGCTGGTCGATGGCGGTTACGTGGGCGAACCCTTCGCGCAGGGCGTGCGCGAGATCTTGGGCGAGCGGGTCACGGTGCAGATCGCCAAACGCAGCGAACTGCATACTTTCAAGGTCCTGCCGCAGCGTTGGGTCGTCGAGCGCAGTTTCGCCTGGCTGGAGAAGAACCGGCGCTTATGGAAGAACTGTGAGCGTTTGCTCAACACCAGCTTGCAGTTTGTCCATCTCGCCTTTTTGGCACTGCTGCTCAGGAGATCGTAAACCGGCTCTAAGGCAGGAGGATCACGAAAGATGTCGCTATTGAAAAATCGTCTCGCCGCGACGGATGAGAAGCTGGCCGCATTGAAAGAGGCGCGCAAGACGGCTGACAAGGCACGCCGAAAAACCATGAAGGAAAGCCGTGCCGATCGCGAACGCAAGCTCAGATTGATCGGCGAAGCCGTCCTACAACGCGTTGCCAGTGGCGAGTGGGACGAGGACGATTTCCGGACGATGATGGACGCGGCACTCGCCCGCCCGGCTGACCGAGCCCTGTTCGAGCTGGAGGAGTCAGACAACTGATCGGCGATAAGATGCCGGAGCATGCTCAAAACAAACGACGCGATAGTTTGAGGCGCCACGCCGGAAACCCGGATTTATCCGGCTGACCTGCAATGTCAAAGCTTGGCAATTGGTACGCGATTGTTTTGCAATGGGGGTAGCAGATTCGCACACCGAGGCTGACACGCCCCGCATCGCTGTCACGGAGGTGGACACCGCCAAAATTGCCGGGTAATGTCGTCCGAGCGCCTCGCGATATGAGAATTCGAATCGCGCGACGCTTATCGTCGCAAATGGGACTTGCCCGGCTTCGGTTGGGATTTTTTTTGCACGTCACTTGCAAAACAGGTGAGGGGCAAAACCGCAGGGTGCCCGCCCCGCTGGGGGCGCCCTTCTCGCATGCGAGAAATCGCACGGGTAAGTCTCGCCGAGGGCAGCAGTCCGTCTGGTATTGTCAGGTTGTTTGGTTGACGATGCGCCAATAGGGAGTTGCAGAAAACGATGCTCGTTATGCCGCCATACGGGCGGAGCAAGCCGATTGCCAGGCGGCGAAGGCTTGGGTGCGTACCGCGCGTTTATGCTCGGCATTGCGGTGATAGCGGCACCCTGTCTGGCGTCAATTAGATTTGCCGGTAACGACAACTAGAATTGCCGCCCTATGCCGGCTCCGCAGTCTTGTCGGAGCCCGCTTGCTTTGTGGCAGCGACGTTGGCCCGGTAGCTCTCCACGTCCATGAGGTCGAGCACGACGCGGTGGTGCACGACACGATCAATTGCCGCCATGGTCGTCATCGGATCCTTAAAAATGCGCTCCCACTCCGAGAACACCAGGTTGGTGGTGATCACCACGCTGCGGCGCTCGTAACGCTCGGCCAGTAGCGTGAACAGCACTTCCATTTCATCGCGGTCGTGCTGGACGTAAGCGATGTCATCGAGAATGAGACACTCGCAGCGATCGAGTTTGGCCAGTTCCTGCGGCAGGCGCAGATCGCGTTTGGCGGCCAACAGACGCTGCACGAGGGCTGCGGTCTGCGGTCGGAGAGAACAGTAGCGGGCAACCAAGTTCGACCAGGGTGTGTCCCAAGGCGCTGGCGAAATGGCTCTTGCCAGAGCCCGGGCGGCCGACGGCCACGACATTGATTGCGTCTTTGAGGAATGCGCCGCTTGCAGCCGCTCCATCTGCATCCTGGTGGCAGGGTCGAAGCAATTCAGGTCGAGTGCCCGGAAGGTCTTGCCTGGTGCAAGTTCCGCCTGCTTTCGCAAACGTTCGATGCGTCGCCCGACCTTGGCCGCCTGCTCAATGCGCACGAGCTCCAACAGGAACGCCTCATGCGTCAATCCTTCCTTGGCCGCGCGCAACGCCGTCGCCTCGACGGCCTCGCCCATGGCCGAGAGATTCAAGGTGCGCAGCAGCGCCAACAATTCATCGCGCGCACTGGCCATGTTGGCTCCTCGACGGAATCAGACGGTCGTACCCCGACGAATCGATGACGCCCTTATCGATGGCCGGTGCCTGGGTCGGAGTCGTTTTTACAATGAGTTCGCGCACCGCATCGAACGTCGGCAATTGCTGCTGGTCCACAAGCAGCCCGATCGCGCACTCAACTTCGGCTTCGCTCGTGCTCGCTGCCAGATGTAGCAGGCGCAGATACTCCTTGTCGGCCCCGGCAGGTTTGCCTTCGAGCAGCGCGTCATAAGCGCGCCGGAAGACGGTTGTCGGGAACAACTCTTCCCGATAGCAATAATTGACGAAAGCGCCAGGCTTGCGTACCAGAGACCAGATCAGGTGACGGTAGTCGATACGGCGCTGATTGCGGCCAATCAACCTGGGCAGCGTCAGCACATGCGCAGTACCATGATGCAGCTCCAGTGTTTCCGAGCGAACCCGCACTTTCAGACTCGCACCGATCAGGCGCGACGGCACGGAGTAATGGTTGTTGAGCACCCGGATCAGGCTAAAACGCGACACCCTGACTGTCAGCTCGCGCGTGAAGTCCAACGGTGCCGCCGGCAACGGCCGCAGGGCAGCACGGTCGGCTTCAAAGCGAAGTGTGCGTGTCAGGTTGCGGCTTCGTACCAAATCGCTCAGAAACCGTTCCTACGCGGTACGATCGTCGAACTCTCGGCTGCCACGCACACGCAGCGCCTGGTCTACCGCAGTCTTGAAGCGGAAATGCGACTGCTCGACATCGCCGTTCTGATTGGCGCAACCTGCGGTATTGGCTGACGGCTGCATGCCGTAGTGATTCAGCAAGCCTCGGTAATTGGCGGTGAACTCGTGCCGGCCGTCACGATCCAGATCTCGCACCGCAGCCGTGAGGTTGTCGGTCCGGTGCCATTGCGGAACACCTCCGATTTGCCACAGGCAAGCTTCCAACCCTTCGGCTAAAGATTCAAAGCTCTCCGAGAAGCCAATGCGGATCGCTTCGACATTCGAGTACGTCAGGACAAGGTGATACACAAGATGCTCAAACGGAGCGCCGGCTATCGTCACTCCGAGTGAATTCATCTCAGTAAAGTCGGACTGCGCCATCCGCCCCGGAACATGCTCCTGCGGGAACATAATCTCCCGCTCCGGACCGCTTTGCGCACGCCACGCCTGCACATGGCGCTGCAGGGTGCGTAACTGGTTTTCCTGATACCGCCCCGGATACGCCTCGCAGAGCAGAACAAACAGCGTCTTGGCCTGCAAAGCCGGATCCCGCTGTAGTTGCGCCTGGACCCCCGGCCAATCCGTCAGGAAAGGGTTGGTTCGGGTACGGTGCGTTCTCGGCGTCTTCATCTGGCTCGGCAGCTTGCCGGCGCGTTCGTATTTGCGTCCCGTCCGCTCGCTCATGCCGGTCCTGGCTGCCGCTAACTTCTGGCTCGTTCCTTTGCGTCGTTCTTCCAGCAACAATCTGATTTCTCCGTCTTGCTTCATGCGGCCTCCTTGCGGAGGCTGCACGATAAACAAGAGCCAGACCGGAATCGGCCCAGCTCTCTTCAACCGGCAAATCTAATTGTCGCCACCGGAATTTCTAATTGTCGCTGGACACAGCTGTTTCAAGTTGCCGATAATAGGGCGGATTCAACCGGTCGTCGCAACATCGGATTGTTGAACAGATTTTAGGTACTCGTCCAAGGCTTCCGCAGGCGTCTTCCAGCCAAGCGTTTTGCGGGGCCTGGAGTTCAACGTGTTCGCAACAGCCTGGATCTCTCGAGCACTCCAGCGAGACAGATCCGTGCCCTTTGGAAAGTGTTGTCGTAGGCCGTTAGTGTTTTCGTTCGTACCACGCTGCCATGGGCTGTGCGGGTCAGCGAAGAACACCTTCACGCCGGATTCGACGGTGAAACGTGCGTGATCGGACAGCTCCTTGCCACGATCCCAAGTCAACAATCGCCACAAGTGGGCAGGCAGGTCCACCACGGTCTTCTTGAGTGCGTTGGCCATCGTGACAGCTCCGTAGCCGGCCAGCGCGGGTCCGTTTTTGGTGCGTGGAATAAGTGGTTCTGTCGCGATATCGAAGTTGCGCGGAAGCGAAGCCAGGGGCGCGTTGGTTTTTACGCGGCCAGTGCATAGAATTGCTCAGCAGGGGACGCACGGCGTCCCTTGGGGGCAAGCATTTGCCCCTTGCGAATCATGTGCATGGTCTCGATGCCGCCCAGGACATTGCGGGCACAACGGAAATTCTGGAAACCCAGCATCGGTCTGACGCGCCGTTTGATCGCGCGGTGGTCCTGCTCGACAAGGTTGTTCAGGTACTTGTTCTGGCGGATTTCGATGGGTGTCTCGCGCTGGGCGCCCAGCGCCTGCAGCGCGGCGCGGTTCGCCCCGCTTTTGTCAATGGTGACGGTCTTCGGCGTGCCCCGCCCGGCGGTGGCTTTTTCGAAGAACCGGCGCGCGGCGGCGGTATCGCGGCGTGCGCATAGCAGAAAGTCGATGGTGTGGCCCGCCTTGTCCACCGCCCGGTAGAGGTATTTCCACTGGCCTCTGACCCGAATATAGGTCTCGTCCATGCGCCAGCTCTCACCCACTGGGCGCAGGCGGCGACGTATCGCTTTCTCGAAAACCGGCAGCCACTTGATCACCCAGCGATGGATCGTCGAGTAGTCCACCGGTATTGTCAGGTTGTTTAGTTGAAACCGAGCCAAGGTACCATGGCAGAAAACGACGCCCTTACGCCGCCATGTGGGTGGAGCAAGCCCATTCCCAGGCGGCGAAGGCCTGGGTGCGCGCCGCACGTTTTTGCTCGGCATTGCGGTGATAGCGGCACGCCATGAACAGGTTCGAAACCTGACCGTGGATTGAGGCGAAGCGCTGCAATTGGCGTGCCGACTTAAAGCGGCGCATCACCTTCTCCCGCACCCGCGTGGGCTGATGCGAATTCTCCGCCCGGTTGTTCAAACCTTTATGCTGGCGGTGCTCAACGCTTAGCCCGAGCTCGCGGTGGGCCGCTGCATAGCTGCGCAATTTATCCGTGACGATCACGCGTGCGCCGCCATGGCGCTTGAGCAGGCGGCGCACGAGCCGTTTGGCGGCGGCCGTGTCGCGACGGCTTTGCACCAGCACCTCAAGCAGCGCGCCGTGTTCGTCCACCGCCCGCCATAGCCAGTGCTTTTTGCCGTGGATTGTCACGACCACCTCGTCAAGATGCCATTTTTCGCCGCGCCTCGGGGACGTCGATCGAATACGCCTGGCGATGGCCAGACCGAACTTCGTCGCCCAGCACCGTACCGTCTCGCGGGTCATCAATCCCCCGCACGCCCAACATTTCCTCGACCATGCGCAGACTCAGCGGAAACCGGTAATACAGCCACACCGCATAGCGGATAATGTCAGGCGGAAATCGGTAGCCTTTGAACGAGATCGCCGCGTCGCTCGAGCGCTGGGGGCTGACTGAAAATTTTTTCATGTCGCAATCTATCCTTCCGCCTCCCCCATCCGAACAACCTGACAATACCCCGCAAACGTCCTCATTCGAGCCTAGCGGATCAGACGCCCGATGAGGCATACTTCGCGACGCTGCCAGCGATCAAATCGGCAGCATGATCGCCCCGGACGTTCCACTTAAAAATCTCGGAAAACTGTCCGAAGAAGCGACGCCACCTCTCTTATTGTTTACCTCAGCACCACAACATAAGGCTCCGCCAATTTTTCAGGACCGACTAATTGACGTCAGACACCGGCGGAGGCATTCACGTTAGCCGCTTAACCCGTGCAATATTGGCTGGGTCAATACGGCCGGCGCAACCCAGGTCACCAACCCGAGGTGATGTCGACCTTCACAGGTTTTTCAGAGCCCTTCGCCGACAGGGCGGCATGAAGCACCGTCGCATCGATGTCCGAATCGAGGTTCATGGTTAACGAAGAAAGATTATTTAGCTTTTTCAAGGGCCCAACCAAAGGATCGAATCCGGTTTGATCGAACTCATGACTACCCCTCAGATCAATCGTCAAACTCTTCAAACTTTTCATCTCGGAGATGCCCCTAAACAACCTTAACATTTCTGCATTGTCAATCTTATTCTGTTGCATCGATATTTTCAATGTATATATTTTATTATACTGCCCCAACTTCCCCAGTTGACTGCCGAAATCCCCAAAAACATTGTCGTAATCTTCAATCTCTTTTGAATAATTGAAACTGATATTTAAATTTTCCAATTTTTTTAAATTACCAATTCCACGAAACACCGCTTTCACACTGGAATCTGGATTAGAGGGCAGCTCACGAGCATGGTGGAACAAATCCATATCGATGACTAGCGTTTCCAATAGATGTAAATCATGACCCAATATGTTACCAAGCTGCTTGTAATCATCACTTTTCCATATCACTTCTTTCAAACCCAAATATAGTTGGCGCACCCCTCCCAGTGCACAGCCATGGAAAAGTTGCTTTTTTAAAGACACCCCTTCGTCTAGCTTTACCATCACCGTTGTTTCCAACAGACTCACGTTCAACTTGTGAAGATTAAGGACCTCTTTCAATGGCGGGCCTGGCATATTAACTTCATGGCCTTTATTCACCTCAACAAATCTCATGCCGACTGACGAAGCCGTTTTCCAGTGTTCTCGATTAATTTTTGCCTGCTTTATATCAGTATTTTGATTATCAGTCGCACCTTTATTTTTGTCGGACGATTCCGCGCTCTCTTTGTCATCCTCCCGCTTGACGGTAAGATGCGTTTTATAAGCCGCCCCACCAAATACTACCGATGACATGATATTTTCTCCAAAAGCATCAAATAAGATTGATTTATTACGACTAACAAATGATCGTCTAAGAGACTGTTTCAAAAAGGCGGCTCAGCGCGCCGGAAGATGTTCCAGCAGACGAGAGAACAGCCGAGTTTGAGGAATGCCTCGTGAATGTCATCCCGACGTTCGAAGCGAATGCGAAGACGGCGAAAGTTGTGAAGCCACGCATGAGTACGTTCGACAACCCAGCGGAATTTGCCCAAGCCACTGCCGTGTTCTGTCCGGCGCCTGGCGATCACCGGTTTGATGCCGCGCTCGCGAAGCCGCTGACGATGCGGCTCGGAATCATAGCCACGGTCTGCGAAGATGACTTTGGGCTTCAGAAGCGGTTGGCCGCGCACGCCGCGAATGGGTGGGATCGCGTCGACGAGCGGCAGCAACTGGGTGACGTCGTTGCGGTTCGCGCCGGTCAGGATTGCGCTGACGGGGATGCCATTTGCATCGACGAGGATGTGATGCTTGGAACCTGGTCGCGAGCGATCCGTGGGGTTCGGGCCCGTTTTTCGCCCGCCCCAACGGCTCGCACCGACGATGAATCGACGGCTGCTCGTGAGAAATCGAGCTCGCCAGCCTCGCGTAACTTGTCCAGCAGTAGCTGGTGCAACCTGATCCATACGCCGGCTTTCTGCCAGTCGCGCAAGCGCCTCCAGCAGGTTGGCCCCGAACCGAATCCCAACTTGGTCGACAGGTCGCACCAGCGTATCCCGGTCTTGAACACGAACAGGATGCCGTTCAGTGCAGCTCGGTTTGAACCGGTAGCCGCCCTGGATATTCCGGGCGTCGCGGTTTTGGCGGCGGCAGCAAAGGTTCGATCAGTGCCCACAGCTCGTCGTCAATGATCGGCGTGCCCATCCCCTCGGTTCCTGTTGTTCAGATGGACAAGGTTAACAGCTTGCCGAAAAGGTTAACAGCCCCCTTGGGCTCTTTTTGAAACGGTCTCTAAGGGAGTATGGTCATCGCCTTGCGAAGGCGCAACTGAGATAAATACACGCCGAACACAAGCAGCAGGACGACTCCCCCGCAGGCTCTTATGGACATAGTACGGATCGCGCTGATTGTTTCCGCCGCAAAGCGACGCATCAGGTGGGGCGCTCGATAGCGAGCACATCGCGGCCGGTTCGTGCGCGTTGTTGATTTTCACCAAATATTGACCCGGGGTTTTCATCGAAATTTGACCCACCCCAAACAGCGTAGTACATCTACTTCTGTGTGGATAAGTCGTCGGTTTCCGTGCCCTTGAGGGCCGTTTTCCGCGATACCCGAGACTTTGCCGAACTGGTCTTGAAACGCCAGGACTCATTGCCCGTTTCTACGATGTGGCAGTGATGCGTCACCCGGTCGAGCAGCGCAGTTGTCATCTTCGCATCCCCGAATACGCTGGCCCATTCGCCAAAGCTCAGGTTCGTTGTTATTGCCACGCTGGTGTGCTCGTACAGTTTCGAGAGCAGGTGAAATAGCAGCGCGCCGCCCGTCTGACTGAATGGCAGATAGCCCAGCTCGTCGAGGATCACCATATCCACGTACATCAACTTGTGTGCTATTTGGCCTTGCTTACCGATAGCCTTCTCCTGCTCCAGCGCGTTCGTCAGTTCCACTGTCGAGAAGTACCTAACTCGCTTGCCCTGGCGCTGCACCGCTTGGATCCCTATGGCGGTGGCCAAGTGCGTCTTGCCCGTACCTGGCCCGCCGATAAAGACGACGTTGTGTGCACTCGAGAGAAACGTCAGATCGTGCAGTTCGCGCACCAACACTTCATCTACGTGCGCTTGGCCAAAATCGAATCCCGTGAGATCTCGATGCGCAGGGAAACGAGCTGCAGTCATCTGATAAGCAATAGATCGGACCTGGCGCTCTGCCGTCTCGGCCATCAGTAGTTGCTTCATGAAACGCTCAGGATCAAACTCCGTGTGCCTGGATTGCGCGAGCAACTCTGGCCAACTGCTTGCCATGCCATGCAACTTCAAACCTTTAAGCTGGGCGGTGATGTCGTTAGACATGGCGATTCTCCGGAGCATTGGGCCGCAGGCGCTCATAGCGATCGACATCCGCTAAGGGCTCTTCGGTCAGATGCAGTTTGGTCGGGGTGGGCAATAACGGCCCAACTGGCGTTTTGAGTCGACTCAGCACATTGATGACATGCTCCGCACTCGGCCGGCCGGATTCCAGGGTAATTTTTACGGCAGTCAGCACGGCGTCTAAGCCATGGTCACGCACTGCCGCCAGCACTTGAGTCATAACCCGGTCACCACCAGGCTGTTTGAGCAAGTAGTGCTGTAAGCGCTGCAGCGGCACCGGCATCGTCGCAAATGGTGCTCCGTTGCGCAGTGCACCGGGCTTGCGCTCCACCAGGTCGATGTAGTGGCGCCAATCGTAAAAGGTGAGATATCGTTCAAAGCTACGCTCATGTCGGGCAACTTCTTGCCCTTCGGAAACGATGCTCAGATATGTCGGGTAGCTGCGCACGCTAACGACCTGATTGGTCAGACTCGACGGCACACTGTAGCGATTGCGTTGGAAGTGGATCAGGCTCGTTGAGGAGACGCGTAGCGTCTGCTCAACATATCCATCAAATGGCTTGGGGTTGGGCATCAACTTCGTTCGTTCATCTTGCAACGCGTCAGCGATGGTGATCTCGGGCCACTGCGGGTGTTTGCCTTGCCACGCGCATAGGCATTGGTCAGCCACCCACTCGTTGAGCGTCGCCAAAGTTTCCCATCGACGCTCGGCAGCTTCATGCCAAATCTGTCGCCGTCGATCTTGCACATTCTTCTCAACGATCCCTTTTTCCCAACCGGCGGCACGATTGCAGAACTCTGGCTCGAAGAGGTAGTGGCCACACATTGCCTCAAAACGAGCGTTGATCGCTCGCTCTTTGCCTCGGCCGACCTTGTCGACCGCCGTCTTCATGTTGTCGTAGATGCCTCGGCGAGGCACGCCACCAAATGCCGCAAAAGCTCGAGCATGTGCGTCGAATAGCATCTCGTGGCTCTGCGTGGGATAGGCGACTAACCAGAAAGCGCGGCTGGCGTTGAGTTTGACGTGAGCGACTTCAAGCCGTCGGCGCAAGCCTCCCACGAAGGCATACTCACAGCTCCAGTCAAACTGGAAGGCCTCTCCGGGATCGAATGCCAACGGCACATAAGCTTTGGTGCGTGGCGCCTGAGATTGCGCCTCGTGCCAGTGCCGCACAAACGCGCTCACTCGCGCGTAGCTGCCGGCATAACCCTGTGAACGTATCGCCTCAAACATGAAGCGAGCCGTACGCCGATCGCGCTTCGGCCGATGGCTGTCGGTACATAACCAGCCACTCAGTTGTTCGGCCCACTCGTCGACGACGCTGAGGCCGTTTCGCTTGGGGTAATGTGGCTCGACCGCATCGGGCTGGCGCAGCCAGCTGCGTATCGTGTTTCGGGACAGGCCCGTGCGTCGCGCGATCTCTCGCAGCGGTACCTTCTCGCGGATATACATCCGCCTGATCTTGGCTAGCATGCCCACCGTGATCACCTTGGTATCTCCTGCTCAAAGGTTGAGCAGGACATTGAATCACGTGGGTCAATTTTCGATGAAAACTACACCCCTCAAAGGGTCAGTTCTTGGTGCACATCAACACGTGCGCGTGCCACATTGCGCACGTGGCGAACGTTCGTCGCCGGGCACCGGGACGTGCAAGCTTGGCCCGCTCGAGCGAGGCAAGTTGGGTCTCGGTGAGCACCAGCCCTTCCTGCGCAGATTTGGCCTCCAACGCCGTCAGGCGTTTGTTCATGGTCTCGAGGTCGTGACGTAGCCAGATGCTGCGCACGCCCTGAGGCGAGACGTGCAACGCATGACGCTTGAGCACCTCATTGGCGATGCGAATCTGGCCATAGGCGGGCAACTCCAGGGCCAACTCGACCACTGCGGCTTCAACCTGCGGATCCACGCGATTCTTGGGCTGCGGGCGCCGCCGAGAGATTTCCTGCAGGGCGGCTTCGCCGCCCGTCTCGTACAGTTCTTTGAATCGGTAAAAACTGTCGCGTGAATAGCCCATCACGCGACAGGCTTGACTGACATTACCGAGCTGGCGGGCCAGCTCAAGGATGCCGACTTTGGCACGAATGACTTTCTGATCTTGAGTCATGGTGGACTCCTTGCGGTTCAGGGACCGCAACGTTGCCGTCACTGGATGCGACGAACAACGCTGTGCCCCGGGAGAAACCGACAGCTGTCAGATTTAGTCTAGGCTATTGCACCTCATTCGTAAATGGCACTTTTGGCAGCTATGTGGTCACTACCCCTTCTTCGACAGCCGCCACCGCGAGGTGAGCGCAAGCCGCCGCGTGAGGTGAGTCAAACGCCGGTTCTTGCCGTCATTGTCGGCCGCATAGGCAAAGGCCCCTATCGGGTGAACACCTGAGGTGTGCGCCGTCGCCGACGGCTCGGGTTCGGCCGACGCGTCCTTCTGCCCGCCGGGCGGTGCGCGGCCCTCATCAAACCGACCAAGTCTGTCGCCGTCTACGTATTGCGACAGCACCGTTGGGTGGCGCGTAAATGGCACACGCGCTGGGCTTATAGTCCCAGTTCTCACCGGCCCGCGCGTTAAGGCCGAGCGCGCTTCTCTTCTGGAGATCAGCCACGCCATCGTGACCATGCGCTACGCCACAACCGAGAAGCTTCGAGACACATTCACAATCGGCTTGGCTAGGTCGGAAGCTCGTCTGGAACGACACCCGAACCGCCTCGCTTTCCGCCAATTGGGCGGCATACTGCCAATCGACACCTTCGGGCGCTTTCCACCATGCGTCTTCCGGAAGATCGTCGGGATACCCGTTCGGGAACTCAACCGGTTCAAGCCTCGTGTAGTTGGGGGCCCTAGTTTGTATGTCTGAGTTGGCTATGAAGTCTCTCCCCGCCGAAGATTCACGGAGTATACCCATAATCATCGATTTCTCCGCCCGGGTAAGCTCTCCTTTCTTCTCCGAAAGCTTGATCCGTTTGCCCGCCTGAATATCGGCAACGAGCTTTTCCGGGTTGTCCTTATAATCCGCCGCGCGCAAAAATCCGCCTGCGTACCATAGGGTGCCGTTCGGCCCCGGTCTTAGGCCTTGGTGCGTGAACAATATGTTGGTTGATTTCGAGAAGTAAGCGTGCCGAAACACTTTTTTTTCGTGCGCTATCCAATCTTTGAGCTTTTTTGTGCTCCACGCAAAGTCCCCATATGTGGACATTTTCCCGGCGCTCGGGTCTGCCTTCAGTTGATACTCCTGCGTAACCCGATGGTCATCGTGATTGCCAAAAAGAGTAATCACCCCCATGGCGGCCAATTGCTCACGGAGCCAACATTCCACATCTTTATCCAACGAAAATCTATCGTGGCAGACATCCCCCACAAAGATAAGCTCCGTGACGCCTCGGCGAAAATCCAGGTGGTTCTTCAGTTCGCGTAGGGCCGCCCGATATTCCTCGTTTTCCTGGTAAGCTACAAAGTTAGGTCCGTGCCGTTCGCGCACCGCCCGCGCTTCAGCCTTGAGCAGTTGGCACACAAGCGCACGTCCCCTTGCGCTCTTGATTCGGATCACGCCAGCCTGAATGGCAAGCATGATCGCGCGAACCGCACTGCCGTCGCCGTCGCCGCCCGCGATCACCTCAGGGTGCGCACGGCTAACCGCGGGCTTGTCGAGCGCAGGGATATCGAGCAACGATTCGACATAATTTCGGGTGTCCGCGTCTAAATCCGCCGCGATACTCGCCATGGTATAGGCGGCTTCAGTACGAATCGCCGCGGCTCTCATCGAGGCTAAGCGGGGCTCCGGGTCTGCCACGGTAACGGCTGCTGCAAAGTCCTTGTACGCGTTCGCGCGATTCTCCCCCCAAGCCTGCCCAATCCCCCCTAGCACAACGGCGCTCAGCGCCACTAACCCGCCGAAGCCCCATACCGCTGCGCTCGACGCCAACAAATACGGCGCCACGGCCCATACCCCCACAGCGACTAAAATACCTATTAAAGTCCCCAGCTTCTCGAGCACCTTCTCCGCCACGTCCGGCCCGAGTTTTCTTTTTTGGACTTCTTGGAGCACTTCCTCGACACCGTCCACCGCTTTAGAAATCGAGGTAAGTATCTTGTCGGGTGCCGCCTGCGGTTGTGCGCAATGCTGTTTCAGCTCGGTGATTGCCGTTTCACAATTACGCAATCCCTGATCAATAAAACCGCCCTTCACCGAGTCAGTTAAAACTCTCGTTACCTTCGAGAGTTCATACGTACAATCCACCAATGCCTGCGACATTGCGTCGCCGATGCCGTTGTTTTGCGGGGCCAACGAGGTGCTATTTACGCTGGCCGAGCGCAGCCGAACCTGTGGATCCAATACCATAGTGACTAAATTCCCGACGGTGGCGCAGTTCGCCAACGGTTGACACATCACGGTGCGGCACGGTGTCGTGGCCACGCTCACGCGCTAGCGAGAACGCGATGCCCGTCCGACAGGTCGGCGGGGGGTGCGGCTCGCCAACGCCGCGTGGGGGAGCGGGCCACAGCCTGCCGTGGCCCCGCCTCGTTTCGATGAGGCGGCATGGGGCGTCTTGCCATCATTATCCGCATGGCCAGTCAGGTCGGCGTCAGGTGAACACCTGAGGTGGGCGCCATCGCTGGCTGCGGCGGCCGACGTTCGCCGCGGCGCGGGGGGCAGGTCGCCGCCCGAGGGCAGTGGGCTAAGCGGTTGATTGGGCGGGATTGGTGGGAGTAATGTAAATAGATGGTTGAGAACGGTTCTTATCCGGGAAGCCCCTCGCCGGCCGCACGGGCGGGGCGGGGCGGGGGAGCCGGGGCTGCGCGGTCCTCTGACTGGTCCTCACGGCACTGTCACGTTATCGGTAAGTTGGCGTACGATGAAGCGATGAGAAAACCAAAATCGCTCTATCACGGCCACCGATTCCCAGCGTCGGTCATCAGCCATGCCGTGCGTTGGTACTTCCGATTTCAGCTCAGCCTGCGCGACATCGAAGCGTTGCTGTTCGAGCGCGGGGTGATAGTCAGCTACGAGACGATCCGCCGCTGGTGCGACAAGTTTGGCGCGGGCTTTGCCCACCGGGTCAAAGCGGCACGCCGCAAGCCCGGTAGCACGTGGTACCTCGACGAGATGTGCGTGGGTCTGCGCGGTGAGCCGTACCTGCTGTGGCGCGCCGTCGACGCGCATGGCGCGCAACTCGCATCCTGCTGCAGAAGCGGCGCGATAAGGCGGCCGCCAAGCGCTTCTTCAAGCGCGTGCTGCGCTCGAACCCGGTGCCGCACAAGATCGTGACCGATCAACTGCGCAGCTATGCGGCGGCCAAGCAGACATCCCGGCGCTGGCCAATGTGAAGCATGTGTTTGTCAAAGCAGCGGCTCGGGTCGACAACCGCGCGGAGAACAGCCATCAGCCGACGCGGGAGCGCGAGCGGCGCATGCGGGGCTTTCGCGTCCCAGCGCGCACGCAAACCTTCCTCTCGAGCTTCGGGCCAATCCGGCAACACTTCGCACTCAAACGACATTTGCTGCGCGCGCCGCTCTTTCGCAAACAGCTCGCGGTGCACTTTGCTCAATGGCGTGAATTCACCCAGGTTGCCCAAACTCCGTCTCATACTTTTTGAATCGCTGTCGATTCGTGCATCGGCTTCGACGACATCCCTAAGAGACCGTTTCAAAAAGAGCCCAAGGGGGCTGTTAACCTTTTCGGCAAGCTGTTAACCTTGTCCATCTGAACAACAGGAACCGAGGGGATGGGCACGCCGATCATTGACGACGAGCTGTGGGCACTGATCGAACCTTTGCTGCCGCCGCCAAAACCGCGACGCCCGGAATATCCAGGGCGGCTACCGGTTTCAAACCGAGCTGCACTGAACGGCATCCTGTTCGTGTTCAAGACCGGGATACGCTGGTGCGACCTGTCGACCAAGTTGGGATTCGGTTCGGGGCCAACCTGCTGGAGGCGCTTGCGCGACTGGCAGAAAGCCGGCGTATGGATCAGGTTGCACCAGCTACTGCTGGACAAGTTACGCGAGGCTGGCGAGCTCGATTTCTCACGAGCAGCCGTCGATTCATCGTCGGTGCGAGCCGTTGGGGCGGGCGAAAAACGGGCCCGAACCCCACGGATCGCTCGCGACCAGGTTCCAAGCATCACATCCTCGTCGATGCAAATGGCATCCCCGTCAGCGCAATCCTGACCGGCGCGAACCGCAACGACGTCACCCAGTTGCTGCCGCTCGTCGACGCGATCCCACCCATTCGCGGCGTGCGCGGCCAACCGCTTCTGAAGCCCAAAGTCATCTTCGCAGACCGTGGCTACGATTCCGAGCCGCATCGTCAGCGGCTTCGCGAGCGCGGCATCAAACCGGTGATCGCCAGGCGCCGGACAGAACACGGCAGTGGCTTGGGCAAATTCCGCTGGGTTGTCGAACGTACTCATGCGTGGCTTCACAACTCTCGCCGTCTTCGCATTCGCTTCGAACGTCGGGATGACATTCACGAGGCATTCCTCAAACTCGGCTGTTCTCTCGTCTGCTGGAACATCTTCCGGCGCGCTGAGCCGTCTTTTTGAAACAGTCTCTAAGTTGACAACGCCGCACAAAGCCCTGAATACCGCTCGCCTCGCGAGTTCAGGCGTAATGCGGTGTCATCAACCTAACGGTGTCCGCGTGTCTTGAGTTACTAACTTTTTAGAAAGTAAATTCATTGTGCCGCATATTGGCACTCGGGTTGTTGGAAGAACGATTTGACGAGTTCGGGCAGTTTTTGGATTCGCCGCAGGGCGCCAAGTGCGAGTTTTTTCATGTCATCGCTGTTTTGCACAAGGCGTCGGCTGACCTGGCGTTTGACATGCGCCCACACTTGTTCGTCCGGGTTCAGTTGCGGTGCGTACGGCGGCAGGTAGAACAGCTTGAGCCGGCCATCGAGCGATGCGACATAGTCTTTGACGAGCTTGGATTTATGGATGGGATGACCATCGACGATGAGGAACACGGGTTTTGTCGCGCCGATCATCAGGCGCGTGAGGAATTCTTTGAAGGTACGTGAGCTCACGGAACCTTCATGAATCATGAACCGGAAGTCGCCGCGTGGGCTGACTGCCGAGATCATATTCAACGAGAACCGGCGTCCGGTCACGGTAACGACAGGCGTTTGTCCAATCGGCGCCCAGGTTGTGCCGGTGTGGTAATCGGAACGAATGCCGGCTTCATCGGCGAAGTAGATCGTGGCACCTTCGGCACGGGCCTGGGCTTTGATCGCGGGATAGGTTTCGGCTTCCCACTGCTGGACTAACTTGGCATCTTGCTGCCACGCTTGGTACAGCGGCTTTTGAACCGAGAACCCAAGCAGTTTCATCACGCGACTGACGGAGGCCAACGCCAGGGTTTTTCCGAACTGCCGTTTGATCAACTCGCCGATCAGCGACAATGTCCACAAACCGAATTCGAACTTGAACTGTTGCGGGGAGTTCTCGCGAACGGCTTGGGCAATCCAGCGCATTTCGTCGGCGCTGATCTTTGGCGGGCGACCGGAAATCGGTTTGGCCAGCAATGCATTTTGCCCGCCGTCAGCGAACTTCGCGAGCCAGCTAAAAATCGTGCGAACACTCAGGCCGTACGCAGCCGCCACGTTGGCTACCGCTTCGCCTGCGCGCACCGCTTTGACGGCTTGCTGGCGCATGACCTGGAGGGTGTGGTGGTCCAGTTTGCGACCGTCGGATAAGCGTTTGCATTTCATCTCGACACTATATCGCAAAAGTGATTTTACTTTCTAAAATGTTAGTACACAGGCAACTCCACCGACAAACACGCCTCCACCAGTTCATGCGAAGTTTCGGAGCTATTGATCACGAAACGGACGCATACGGTTGACTGCTCGCGGAGGGCAAAAAAGCTCAGTTGAAGTCAGCGAGGCAGGCCCTGCCGCCTCCTATACCCTGCTTTCTCTAAACCAAATTCTAGCTTTCGCTTCGAAATCCGCGCTGTGACTGGTTTGCAATGCTTCGCACGCCTGAAAAGTTAACTTGCTGTTTACCGGCTCGCCAATTATTCTCCGGGTTAGCTGAACTTTTCAAGCAAACCGGGAAAATTCGCCAACAACCTGGATAGCACCGTGACCGTAAACGACCTGCTGATCTCTAAGGTGCCTGAGATTGATCAATCGATGTCCATTGCAGACATCCGTGATGACATCGCAGCACGCGCCTTGAACATGCTCGAGCTCGTTCGAGCGACAATGCTCGAGCCCTACCCTCGGAAACATCCTCCGACGTTCACCGCAGCGAACATCGCAGCTATGTGCGGGTTCGACAAGCAGCGCATGAAATACCTCACCACGAAACACAACTTGCCCATCGGCACACAAACGGGTGCCGGCCGTGCCAAGGTGTTCTCGCTTGAGGAAGCGCTCACGTGGATCAAGGCCACGACCAACCGCACACAACGAACCGAAGGGGTCCGCGGCCGGGTTGTCGCCTTCGCCAACTTTAAGGGCGGGGTCGCGAAGACTTCGACTTCGGTTAGCGTAGCACAAAGGCTCACCCTTTTCGGGCGCAAGGTTCTCCTCATCGACGCCGACCCGCAAGGCTCTGCGACACAGCTTTGCGGCTACGCTCCAGATGCAGAGATCACTGACGCAGATACGCTGCTGCCGCTGATCTACGGCGACGAAGCAGACCTGCGCTACGCAGTGCGTGAAACCTACTGGAAGAACCTCGACCTGATCCCGGCCTGCAATGCCCTCCAGGATTCCGAGTACGCCATTCCGTCGCACATCCTCGGCGATACTCGCTTCGAGTTCTGGAACATCATCAAGTACGGCCTCGATCCGTTACTCGAAGAATACGACATGGTGGTTATCGACACGCCGCCTGCCCTCTCGTACCTGACGACTAACGTTCTGATGGCAGCGGACGCGATCATCATGCCGCTGCCGCCCGAAGCACTCGACTTTGCGAGCTCGACTCAATTCTGGCAGATGTTCTCGGAAGTGGCTGGCCGCCTGCCGCGCGCGGAGAACAAGCGCTACGATTTCGTGAATATCTTTATGACGAAGGTTCGCCCGTTCGATGCCTCCAAGGGGGTCCAAGGTTGGATTCGCAAGGCATATGGCGACCGCGTTTTCCCGCTCCACGTGCCTGATTCGAAGGTGCAGCACGCTGCGCTAGGCGCCCTCTCCACCATTTACGATCAGAAACGGCTGGACGTGGACACTGACGGGGAGACGCGGATGACGGGCGAGCAATACGAGCGACTGAAAGCACCGCTGGACGCGCTCTCAGAGTTTATTGACGATCAGTTCTCCCGTGTCTGGTCGAAGCAATTGGAGGTTGAAACATGAGCAAACTACTCGACCGTATGTCGGCCATCGACCCGAACCAGAAACCCGATCCTGCCAATCGCCCGGGTGCTATTCCGCGAAGCGCGCCGGGCCGCATGTTCGAGATGACCAGTCGGATCAACGAGGCTGAGGACAAAGCCAAAGAAGCTCAGGCCGAGGCCGAAAGGGCTCGGGAGGAACTCAAGGCCGCCCTTCAGCAGCTCGAGATCCTTCAACAGAACGTCGGTGGGGCGGGCGCGCTGGAAGTCGACATTGCCACATTGGTCGAAGTGGCCGGCCGCCGTCGCAAGCTCTCACCGTCCGAATACGCCGAATTGAAAGCAAACTTGGCGAAAAACGAGCTAATGCATCCAATCGTCTATCGCCCGCTTGGCGACGGACGAAACGAAATTGTCTCGGGTCACAACCGCGTTGCCATCTATCGAGATGAGCTCAAGCGGACCACTATTCCAGGCATCCCATACACCGGCACGGCGAAGAGTGCGGAATTGGGCGCAGCATTTGCGAACTTGCTCGCACCATCCATGCCTGATTTTGAAAAATTCCGCCAGTTTGAACGACTGCAGTCATCCGGGTTTACCCGTTCTGACATTGTTGAAGCCTCGGGCCTCAGCAGCTCGCACGTTTCGCGCATTCTTGCCTTCGAGAAGCTGCCTCCCGAAGCACTCGAGGCGGTCGCATTGCGGCCCGACCGGATTGGAGGCAATGCCGCGGAAGAATTCGCCTCGCTTGCCAGCGCAGGGAACGCAGAGTCCGTGATCAAGGCCATTCACGCACTGTGTGAAAACGAAGCCCTCACGCAGAAGCGAGCGCTCGAGATGGCTCGTCCGAAGGCACCAAAAGCCACCCCGCCTATTGTGCGCTCAGTGATGGCTGGCAAGCGAAAACTCTGCGACGTAACGGTTCGTAGCGGCGTTATTGGGTTGCGTTTCACAGGAAAAAGTGGCGAGATTGCGGCGGAAGAATGGGCAGCGAAAATTGAGGCGTTCATGCGCACTCAGCTTGCTGCAGATTGATTGCACCCTAGTAGGGAAGCCAAACAAATCAAGCACTTAGCGAAAATATAACGAAATCGGCATAGATAGCCCTAGTAGGGAATCATTAAGAATCAGCCGTTTACGAATAGGATAGAAGATGCAGAGATAACATCTAGAAAGACAAAAGCCTTCGGTTGCCGCCGAAGGCTTTTGCAAATCTGGGCTTGGCTGGACACCGCAGCCGCTACACTCCCCGGGTTAAAAACCGGATGAACTGACAATTCGGAGTGTAGCGGAACACGGGAGCCAGTCAAGTGGTTTGACGCCATTTTCACGAATGGAGTGATTGGCTATGTGTATCGCGCAACACTTTGTTGCTAGCGAGGAGTCTTTGCACGCCTCAGAAAAAGGGATTCACTTCGAATCCGACAACACGAATCTGCCGTGGGTAATCCTGCGTGCGGTTCACCGGGCCAGCCGGCTCGACGGCATCCCCGCCCGAGCCCGCGCGGTCCTGGCCGCCCTCGCCCGCACAGTCGACGCCAAGAAGCCTTACGGCGAGATCTTCGCGCGGCGCGAATTACTGAGCGAGCGCGCCATGCAGTCGGAGCGAACCTTCTATCGCAGTCTGGCTGACCTCGAGGCCGCGGGTCTCATTGAACGCCCCCCCCAACGCCGCTACGTCTCGCATGGGCTCTTCGGCCGTGCGTATCTGCACCTGTCAGCCCGCGCGGCCATCCTGCTGGGTCTCATCGAGGTCACCGTCGAAGACGACGACCTCGATGGCACCGAGGCGGTAGAAGAAACTCAGGCGCATTCTCTCGGCGAGCCCCAAGCCGTTCAACGCTTTGACGCACGGGGTGCCAACGTGGCAGACGGTGCTATAACTAAGGATCTTTCCCCTATCTCTCTGCAAAAGAGACAACCAGGCCGGCTCCCCAGTGACCTCGAGCGTCTGCGCACCCTGGGTTTTCATGAATTTCTGATTTTCAAGATGATGCGCGAAGCACGCGAGCACGGTAAGCGCCTCTCCGATGTCGTCGAGGCCACTTGGACCCATCTCGCCAAGGCGAGCCGTCCGATCAACTATCTGCGCAAACTGCTCGCCTCACCGGTAGACTTCGGCTACCAGCTACGCGCGAAGGCTGCCGAGCAGGCCCGCATGGACTTCCTCGCCGCTCAACAACGCTGCGCGGAGACGTTCGTGCATACTAACGTAGGCAAGATTTTTGTCGACGCCCAAGGGCTCCACCAGTGTGTGCTGGACGACGGAGGCCGCAGCCTGGCGATCACGCACCTCGCGGAGGGTGTCGTACGCCGCAGTGCCGGCAACTGGCAGGTCACATTTATGACGTCGGTAAAGTCGGGCCAGCTGCGCGCGGTGACGCCACACGAGCTCGCGCAGATCCGCGAGGCAGCCATCGCCCGGCGTGGCCTCGCTCCTGAGCGCGCCCCTGTTTCGATGGTCCCGAACGCCTACAGGGTCTGTGAGGAAGCCCTCCCGTCCCGCCTCGCATCGCCTCCATCGCGGGTCCCCACCGCGGAGGCTCACGCGGTCTCCCCGGTGATCAAACAGAAAGATGCGCCGCGCACACTCACGACGACGGCCGCAGAAGCCCTCGCGGCGTTACGGGCAATGTGCAAGCCACACGTCACGTCGACACGCGGTCGCGCCTCGACAACACCGGAGCCACACCATGCGTGACCGGCATGACAGCGGGTGCCGAGCAGGGTAGGGATTGGACGAGGGTGGACAGCCGGGGGCTAGCATAGCCGGCGCAATTTGCTATGGATGCGATCGGCTACCGTCACCCCTTGGGATAAGGCTGGGGAAAGCCTTCGAAAGAAAAACTGGTGGACAAGGGGGCCGGGTGCGGCTGGACATCCGGTAACGTCCGGTTCATCGGGCAGGACGTTTTCGACGTCCATGCGCCTGCACAAACCGATAGGCATGCAAGGCAACGCGTGCGTCATGACTGTGCGCGTTGACCTGTGCTCCAGTTGGATAGGTGGACTTGAACCCGAGCAAACGCGGTGCACGTCTGTCTCTGGAGAGGCGGGCAATGGCGTTCGGGCCGCCCAAGGCTGGCCAGCATCGACGATCGCCTGGCCAGTGACTCTCCAGGCGAACAGATCGCGGTGCAATGGGGGAGGGCAGTGGCGCGGCGACCTCCGGCCCACGAGGCGCCTCCACCGACAGTGCCTCATCGTCGGCTCGCAGGCAGACTCACGAGAAAAGCTCGGCATGGGTGCCGCTGCGCACGAACACCACCAAGCCGCTCTTGCCTGCGTCGTCGAGCGTGTAGATCAGCAGAAAGTCGCCCCCGATATGGCACTCACGATGGCCTGTCCAGTCCCCCGTGAGCGGGTGGTCGAGCCATTCAGGCGGCAGCGGCCCGTCGTTGGCGATCAGCAGCATCATGGCTTCTTCCAGCCGGTTCATGTCGTACCGACCGGAGTGGGACAGACGCAGCCAATCCTTGAGGAAATCCTTGGTGTAGTCCGAAGAGCGAGGCAGCTTCGCCCGTTTACTTGCGGCTGGCTTCTTCGAGGTCATTCAGCAACGCGTCAGCAGTGGCAAAGCGCGCGCGGCGGCTCTTGACAATCTCATCGGCCTCAGCCAGCGCGGCGCGGGTGGTGGCGTTGGGCGCCTTGAGCGCGAATGGCAGTTCCTGGTCAGCGACAACACGGGTTAGGAACACGCGGATCGCATCGGAAACAGTCAGGCCCATCGCGGCCAGCGTTTCCGTCGCCTGCGCTTTGACGTTCTCGTCCACGCGCACGTGGACCATAGTGGTCGCCGCCATGATGGGCTCCTGGGGAGATGGTATTGAGATGCATTGTATCGCACGTCGTGGACCATTTCAAGGACCCTGGGAGGGGCGCCCCTCGACCCCGCCGCTCAAGGACAAGGGCACTCGCCCTCGAGTTCGCAAGCTGGCCACCCATCCGAAACCGAGGATAGCGTTGTGCGAGGGAGGGGACGGTGGTGTGCGCTCATGCACGCCCTGCGCATGGTGAGACCGTCGGACAGGCCGTGTGGTCAATCCGCGGCACAACAAATAGGAATAATTCTCAAAATAGTATTTACATTACTCTAATACTCTTAAGCGGCATTTTTCTGCTTTTACTCTGGCGTTTTGCTTTACCTCTGTCGTAAAATCCCGGCAGATCAATCACTTAACGAAGCCATGCGCTTTGCCAACACGGTATTGTCAGGTTGTTCGGATGGGGGAGGTGGGAGGATAGAATGCGAAATGAAAAAATCTTCAGTCACCCCCAGCGCTCGAGCGACGCGGCGATCTCGTTCAAAGGCTACCGATTTCCGCCTGACATTATCAGCTATGCGGTGTGGCTGTATTACCGGTTTCCGCTGAGTCTGCGCATGGTCGAGGAAATGTTGGCCGTGCGGGGGATTGAGCTGACCTACGAGACGGTACGGTGCTGGGCGACGAAGTTCGGTCTGGCCATCGCCAGGCGTATTCGATCGACGTCCCCGAGGCGCGGCGACAAATGGCATCTTGACGAGGTGGTCGTGACAATCCACGGCAAAAAGCACTGGCTGTGGCGGGCGGTGGACGAACACGGCGCGCTGCTTGAGGTGCTGGTGCAAAGCCGTCGCGACACGGCCGCCGCCAAACGGCTCATGCGCCGCCTGCTCAAGCGCCATGGCGGCGCACGCGTGATCGTCACGGATAAATTGCGCAGCTATGCAGCGGCCCACCGCGAGCTCGGGCTAAGCGTCGAACACCGCCAGCATAAAGGTTTGAACAACCGGGCGGAGAATTCGCATCAGCCTACGCGGGTGCGGGAGAAAGTGATGCGTCGCTTTAAGTCGGCACGCCAATTGCAGCGCTTCGCCTCAGTCCATAGTCAGGTGTCGAACCTGTTCATGGGGTGTCGCTATCACCGCAACGCCGAGCATAAACGCGCGGTGCGCACCCAGGCTTTCGCGAGCTGGGAATGGGCTTGCTCCGCCCGTATGGCGGCATAACGAGCGTCGTTTTCTGCCATGGTGCCTTGGCTCGGTTTCAACTAAACAACCTGACAATACCCCGGGCCGAGCGGAAGGTATTGTCAGGTTGTTCGGATGGGGGAGGCGGAAGGATAGAATGCGACATGAAAAAATTTTCAGTCAGCCCCCAGCGCTCGAGCGACGCGGCGATCTCGTTCAAAGGCTACCGATTTCCGCCTGACATTATCCGCTATGCGGTGTGGCTGTATTACCGGTTTCCGCTGAGTCTACGCATGGTCGAGGAAATGTTGGCCGCGCGGGGGATTGAGCTGACCTACGAGACGGTACGGTGCTGGGCGACGAAGTTCGGTCTGGCCATCGCCGGGCGTATTCGATCGACGTCCCCGAGGCGCGGCGACAAATGGCATCTTGACGAGGTGGTCGTGACAATCCACGGCAAAAAACATTGGCTGTGGCGAGCGGTGGACGAACACGGCGCGCTGCTTGAGGTGCTGGTGCAAAGCCGTCGCGACACGGCCGCCGCCAAACGGCTCATGCGCCGCCTGCTCAAGCGCCATGGCGGCGCGCGCGTGATCGTCACGGATAAACTGCGCAGCTATGCGGCGGCCCACCGCGAGCTCGGGCTAAGCGTCGAACACCGCCAGCATAAAGGTTTGAACAACCGGGCGGAGAATTCGCATCAGCCTACGCGGGTGCGGGAGAAAGTGATGCGTCGCTTTAAGTCGGCACGCCAATTGCAGCGCTTCGCCTCAATCCACGGTCAGGTTTCGAACCTGTTCATGGCGTGCCGCTATCACCGCAATGCCGAGCAAAAACGTGCGGCGCGCACCCAGGCCTTCGCCGCCTGGGAATGGGCTTGCTCCACCCGCATGGCGGCGTAAGGGCGTCGTTTTCTGCCATGGTACCTTGGCTCGGTTTCAACTAAACAACCTGACAATACCGTCTCAGCTAATACATGTGAAAGTCTACTTCTGCGACCCGCGAAGTCCTTGGCAACGCGGCACCAACGAAAACACGAACCGACTCCTGCGTCAGTACTTGCCCCACGGTACGCAACTTGATCAATACTCGCAGGCGGAGCTGAACAAAATTGCAGCGCGGCTCAATGAAAGGCCCAGAAAAACATTGGGCTTCATGTCTCCGGCCGATAAACTACGCGAGGCTGTTGCAGCGACCCATTGAACCTACCCTCGCGACCTTGAGAATCTCGTTGGCACGACGCAACTCCTTGACTTCGCGCTCCAAGGCCTTGAGGCGCTCGCGCTCGTCTGTGGTCACGCCATCGCGCTCGCCGTGGTCGACCTGGTCGCGCTTGACCCACTCGTGCAGTGTCTGCGGCGTGCAGCCGATCATCGGCGCAATCGATTCGACCGCCGCCCACATCGACGGATGTTCGCTACGCTGCTCGCGCACCAGACGCACTGCGCGCGCTCGGACTTCCGGGGAAAACTTGGTTACCTTCTTGTTCATGGCTCCATTCTCTCAAGAGTTGGAGCCTCCACCAAATCCGGGGCGGTTCGCTCGTCGATCGGGTACCTCACGCCGTGTGATTACGAAACGAGGCTACAAGCGGCGTGAGTTGCTGTACGTGAAAACGAGTTAAGGTCAATCTGCTCTTCAGTGAATCTCGACCGTTTCATGGCGACTCCTCGCCCCGTTCGGGGCGCTGAGAAGCAACTTTACCTCTAGTTTTGGCCTGTACGCATATTCTGGGGACACGTCACCGGCAGCAGCCCATATTCCCCGCCTACCGCTTGTACACCATTGGAAGGCGAAAAACCGTGGGAAGCTACAATTACTCGTTTCCTCGCCTCAACTTTTCCTCTTCCATCATCATCTTTTCGTAGCGCATGTCATCCTCCTCCACCCAAGGTAAGCGCCCAAGCAGCCCGTTTAGCTCCTTCTTAAAACGAGCTTCCTCAATACCGTTGAATTCCGGACGGACGTTTCTGTTACTAGCTCCCGCGAGGCGGAGCAACTCGCTGCCGTCGTAGGTGTCTTGGCGTCGGAAATGGCTTTTGTATTGTCCCAAAGCCATTTCCCGCATTTTTGTGAAGCAGTGTCGCTTTGTGGTGGCGCAAGTGGATAGGCTCAGGAAGTCTTCCAAGTACTCCTTGGCTCTAGGCGCTTCACATTTGAGGAACCACCCTTCCATGGTGTCCCAGACCTGGCTGACCGGAGCGCGCTGTTCCGCGAGGTGCTGCGTTAGGGTCGTCGTCGCATCCTTCGGATCGAACCCCGTCGCAGCCCCCAGTTCCTTAAGGTGCTCCGCTAGGCTTAAGCGGCAGTACTCCGGATCGTAGTGCGCTTGTTCGAGCAGCACCCTTCGCAGCACCCTTATCGAGATAGGGGATTGATCGATGCTGATTATCGCGTAGCGGTGATCGGTGGGGTCACAGTAAGCATTGAATCGACTCAGTTGCGCGCTCGACGCCATCCCAAACAGATTGAGTAAGCTCTCGATTCGTTTTTGGTCGCTCTTCCCTTGCGCCATCATGTCGTTAAGGTAACCCTTGGCTTCTATCCTGCGGGTCGTGCAGAACATGTCTTTCACGTGGTCCCAAAATTTTTCGAGTCGGCTTTTATAGATCGGGTTGGCGTCTGTTGCGTCTGCGGCGTGATCGACCTCGGTCTCGCTGATCTGGCCATCGGCGAGCCAGTTGCCGCGGAGCAAGATCGGAACGGTCTTTATGGGGGGTGTCGTATCAAACGATGACATGGTGTGCGTAGCCCTATATTTATCGCTCAGAATGATGACAGCCATAGCTGACGTTCGACAGCACGAGGCTCTCCTGCCGGCGCATTCCAATCCGACTGATTCGGTTGGTGGTTTTATCACCCAGGTGAAACACCACATCGCAGAGGCTGTCAAACCATCCCATGTGGGTGGTTTTCCGATAGGCAGGGAGGACGGCGTCCTGATCATCGAATTTAAGATTAAGATCGGCCAGCGCAACCGCGATGTCCTCGTGACGGTGATTGGACACGAGGGGGACAATACGAAAGAATCGGCGAATTGTGAGAGGAATGAGAGGGCCATCTGCCATAAGTGAGTTCCTTACACACGCCGCCGGAATACCGACGGCTACCCCAATGAGCTCTATCCAAACGACACCACCTTAGCGCCGCGCGCGTAGCGCTTGCCAAACAGCGCCGCATCTAGGGTGCCGTCGCGCAGACGGTGACGACGGTCGTACTGTCATTGTCCGCATCCACGGTCCGGCCGGCCTCCGGTGGACACCTGAATTCGCCCCCGACGCGCGCTTTGGTCGTTGGCATCAGGCGCACGAATGGCAGTACTGTAAATGCATGGCTGAGAACTATTCTTATTGAACGCGCGCAGGCACGCCTCCACGACCGGCCGCGCTGGCGGCACCGTCTCCCCCCGCCGCGCCAGCTTTCCTGCCCCGGTTAGACTTGGCAGGAAGAAGGGCCGTGTAACGGAAACGCGTAAATTCCGCTTGCCAAAATGTACCTTTTTGGGCACAAATAGAAGATGGGTCCCACGCTGAAACCTCTCTACTGGATCGCTTCGGCGAAGAAGGATTTGAAGGCAATGCCCGCCGACATTCAGGACACGTTCGGCTACGCATTGCACCTGGCACAGTTCGGTGGCATCCACGTCGACGCAAAGGTGCTAAAAGGCTTCGGCTCGGCCAGCGTCATTGAGATGGTCGAGCCGTGACGAACACGGCACGTACCGCGCTGTCTATACCGTGAAATTCGGCAATGCGGTCTATGTCCTACATTGCTTCCAAAAGAAATCAATGAAAGGCATTGCAACGCCGAAACCTGATATGGACTTGATCCGTTATCGCCTGCGCGCGGCTGAGCATCACGCTAAAGGAGCCAATGATGGAGATTGAGAAATCCACGGGCAATATTTATGCTGACATCGGCGCGGGCAACGCTGATGAAATGCTCGTCAAAGCTCGACTGGTGTCCAAAATCGCGGAAATCATCGCCGCGCGCGATTGGACGCAGCAACAAGCCGCAACCGTTCTCGGCATCCCTCGGCCGAAGCTGTCGAATATACTTCGTGGCCAGTTTCGCGGGGTCAGCGAAGCGCGACTCATGGAATGCTTGGCAGCGCTCGGGCGCGACATAAAAATTGTCGTCGGCCCCGCCCGGGCAACCGCAGGAAGCATCGAAGTCGTGTTTGCCTGACTGAAGCCAACGAGCTTTCGAATGCAAACCGCGGATTTCTCAGCAGATAGTGTCGGAGTTGAGAGCAAGGCGTCAGCAACGTTTTGTCGCAAAAGGCCGACGCTCAAGGATAATGTGAAGAGGGGGGACGGGGTGCTTCACAGATCCTTGGTCGGTTCACGCGTAGCCGTGTACAGGGGGAGGGAGGCGAGCGAGGGGGCGCGGACCGTAAAATGCGGCAGCGCTGGGGACTGTCAGGAATTTTGTGTGTGAGGCTACCATTATGGAAATGGGGCCGCCATGCCACGCAAACCTAAGACACCACCACGCGAACTGCCGTCAATTCCTAAAGCGCTGATCGACCAATTGGGCGTTGTCAACTTAGGGATGTCGTCGAAGCCGATGCACGAATCGACAGCGATTCAAAAAGTATGAGACGGAGTTTGGGCAACGTGGGTGAATTCACGCCATTGAGCAAAGTGCACCGCGAGCTGTTTGCGATAAAGCCTCGCGCGCAGCAAATGGCGTTTGAGTGCGAAGTGCTGCCGGATTGGCCCGAAGCATGACAGGAAGGCCTGCGTGCGCGCTGGGACGCGAAAGCCCCGCATGCGCCGCTCGCGCTCCCGCGTAGGTTGATGGCTGTTCTCCGCGCGATTGTTGACCCGAGCCGCTGCTTTGACGAACACATGCTTCACATTGGCCAGCGCCGGGATGTCGGCTTTAGCCGCCGGATAGCTGCGCAGTTGATCGGTCACGATCTTGCGTGGCACCGGGTTCGAGCGCAGCACGTGCTTGAAGAACCGTTTGGCGGCTGCCTTGTCGCGCCGCTTCTGCAGTAGGATGTCGAGTTGCGCGCCATGCGCGTCGACGGCGCGCCACAGCAGGTAGGGTTCACCGCGCAGGCTTACAAACATCTCGTCGAGGTGCCACGTGCTACCGGGCTTGCAGCGTGCCGCTTTGACCCGATGGGCAAAACCCGCGCCAAACTTGTCGCACCAGCGGCGGATCGTCTCGTAGCTGACTATCACCCCACGCTCAAACAGCAACTCTTCGATGTCGCGCAAGCTGAGCTGAAATCGGAAGTACCAACGCACCGCATGGCTGATGACCGACGCCGGGAATCGGTGGCCGTGATAGAGTGATTTCGGTTTTCTCATAGCTTCATCGTACGCCAACTTACCGATAACGTGACAGTGCCCCCGGTAGAGGTATTTCCACGGTTCTGTCGCGATAACGAAGTTGCGCGGAAGCGAAGCCAGGGGCGCGTTGGTTTTTACGCAGCCAGTGCATAGAATTGCTCAGCAGGGGACGCACGGCGTCTCTTTGGGGCAAGCATTTGCCCCTTGCGAATCATGTGCATGGTCTCGATGCCGCCCAGGACAATGCGGGCACAACGGAAATTCTGAAAACCCAGCATCGGTCTGAGGCGCCGTTTGATCGCGCGGTGGTCCTGCTCGTCAAGGTTGTTCAGGTACTTGTTCTGGCGGATTTCGATGGGCGTCTCGCGCTGGGCGCCCAGCGCCTGCAGCGCGGCGCGGTTCGCCCCGCTTTTGTCAACGGTGACGGACTTCGGCGTGCCCCGCCCGGCGGTGGCTTTTTCGAAGAACCGGCGCGCGGCGGCGGTATCGCGGCGTGCGCATAGCAGAAAATCAATGGTGTGGCCCGCCTTGTCCACCGCCCGGTAGGGTATTGTCAGGTTGTTTAGTTGAAACCGAGCCAAGGTACCATGGCAGAAAACGACGCCCTTACGCCGCCATGCGGGTGGAGCAAGCCCATTCCCAGGCGGCGAAGGCCTGGGTGCGCGCCGCACGTTTTTGCTCGGCATTGCGGTGATAGCGGCACGCCATGAACAGGTTCGAAACCTGACCGTGGATTGAGGCGAAGCGCTGCAATTGGCGTGCCGACTTAGAGCGGCTAACAAAACCGGTCAACGAGCCGAGCGCAGATAACAGCGCACGCGAGGGATAGCAAAGCGAGATGGTTTTGAAGAGAGCGTTCAAAGCGGATACGCAACTTGCCGAACGCGGCAAGCCACGCATGCGTGCGCTCCACCACCCAACGATGTTTGCCGAGGCGGTCGTTCTTCTCGATGCCCCGACGAGCAATCCGGGCAATGATGCCGCGCTTGTGCAAGTGCTGTCGGCAGCGTGCAAAGTCGTAGCCCTTGTCGGCGTGAAGCTTGTCCGGGCGGCATCGGGGGCGACCACTGAGGCCCGGCACGCTGGGTATGGCGTCGATAAGTGCTTCGAACGCTATCGAATCGTGGCGATTCGCGCCTGTGACAGTCAGCGCCAGGGGCACGCCCCGCTTGTCCACAATCAGGTGACGCTTGCTGCCGAGTTTGCCCCGATCCGTGGGGTTTGGGCCAGTCTGTTCGCCCCCCGGGGGCTCGATACAGATGCACCATCAATACAAGCCCGGCTCCAGTCGATCTGGTCGTGTTCACGTAGGCGCCTGAGCAGAGCCAGATGCAATCGCCCCCAGACGCCCTCGGATTGCCAGTCTCGCAACCGGCGCCCGCATGTCATGCCACTGCCGAAGCCAAGCTCTTGCGGCAAATCTTCCCATGGAATTCCGGTGTGCAGGACAAATAGAATGCCGTTTAGGGCCGCGCGATTTTCCACACGAGGCCGCCCGCCTCTCGCCGAAGGTGCTGCAACCGGCAACAGCGGTTCAAGCGCCTTCCACAGTTCATTGCTAATTTTTCGTCGTGCCATGCCACCTCTAACGCTGCTGCCGTTGCTTTCGATGACATGGTTTTGTTAGCCGCTCTAAATCGACAAGAACCGAACCGACACATCGGCACATCCGAAGGCCCCGCCGCACATCGGCGAGGTGTATTTCAACAGCCTGTTAAGCTACAACGCCTCCAAAACCGGGAGTCTTCGCAAAACTATTTTTTATGTAACCGTTCACCAATAAATGTTGCGATTGATGGATTTGCGTAACGTAGTCGAGACCAGCCATCTTTATGGCACTGCCAGTATCAAAAGACGTATGTTTTAATTTAAAAAACTTTTTAGTAAAATCATCTAATACTTTGGCGTCTTCGTAAATTTTTTTTGTCGCTGTACCAGCCTTAAAAGAGATGCCAATTTGATTGGTCCTAAAAAACTTATCGGGATTGAATGACGGCCATGTTCCTTGCAGCACATCATTATTTATTTCGATGCTCGCAACGGATTTGAGGTCGAGATTGATTTTTTTGCTTAGCTCAATAAAAAATTTTCGCATCTCAAGCGCGCTGGCCCCGGCCTTGTCTCCATGCCCAGCGATATCCACGTTGATCCTTA
This sequence comes from Pandoraea faecigallinarum, assembly GCF_001029105.3. Taxonomy (NCBI): domain Bacteria; kingdom Pseudomonadati; phylum Pseudomonadota; class Betaproteobacteria; order Burkholderiales; family Burkholderiaceae; genus Pandoraea; species Pandoraea faecigallinarum. The sequence goes on from NZ_CP011809.2 coordinate 73,180, forward strand.
GCTGGAGGGGCGATAATTGGGGCAAATGCCGCGATGCGCGTGCTTGAGCGGCCGGCAGAGGGTCGGTGAACGTGGCGATGGTGACATTATTTTTGTCAACGCACTTCACCCCTGACTGCTTCGTTAGGGCACATTGGGTGTCATCTTTTATCTTTTGCTTTGATACCAAAGTATCTAACACTGACATCAAATGCATCTTCTGCATTTTGACAAAAAAATCTTGACAAATCTGGAGACGATTTTATTTCGCCTAAAACTAATTCATGCGTGATATCTACAAATTTATTTTGCAGTGTCTGACGAACGGTTTCATCCTGTGGCCACTTGGGCTTTACTCCTTCTTTGCTTTGCACGTAAGAGAGCACGTCGCTAAAAAATTGGTATTTATCTTTTTCCGGAATTGTAGAGTTTTTAATTTCATTAAAAACCATAGCGGCATTAGTGTATGCAGTTTTTTGGTCAAAATTGAAATTCGTCCACGATGGTTGCCCCATTCCATTATGGTGAAATTCCGGGAGAGACCCAACATCCAACGGCACTGTCACGTTATCGGTAAGTTGGCGTACGATGAAGCTATGAGAAAACCGAAATCACTCTATCACGGCCACCGATTCCCGGCGTCGGTCATCAGCCATGCGGTGCGTTGGTACTTCCGATTTCAGCTCAGCTTGCGCGACATCGAAGAGTTGCTGTTTGAGCGTGGGGTGATAGTCAGCTACGAGACGATCCGCCGCTGGTGCGACAAGTTTGGCGCGGGCTTTGCTCATCGGGTCAAAGCGGCACGCTGCAAGCCCGGTAGCACGTGGCACCTCGACGAGATGTTTGTAAGCCTGCGCGGTGAACCCTACCTGCTGTGGCGCGCCGTCGACGCGCATGGCGCGGAACTCGACATCCTACTGCAGAAGCGGCGCGACAAGGCAGCCGCCAAACGGTTCTTCAAGCACGTGCTGCGCTCGAACCCGGTGCCACGCAAGATCGTGACCGATCAACTGCGCAGCTATCCGGCGGCTAAAGCCGACATCCCGGCGCTGGCCAATGTGAAGCATGTGTTCGTCAAAGCAGCGGCTCGGGTCAACAATCGCGCGGAGAACAGCCATCAACCTACGCGGGAGCGCGAGCGGCGCATGCGGGGCTTTCGCGTCCCAGCGCGCACGCAGGCCTTCCTGTCATGCTTCGGGCCAATCCGGCAGCACTTCGCACTCAAACGCCATTTGCTGCGCGCGAGGCTTTATCGCAAACAGCTCGCGGTGCACTTTGCTCAATGGCGTGAATTCACCCACGTTGCCCAAACTCCGTCTCATACTTTTTGAATCGCTGTCGATTCGTGCATCGGCTTCGACGACATCCCTAAGTTGACAACGCCCACGGTAGTCCTGCGCGCGCCGCGCGCCGGCGACCAGGCGCTCCTGAATCCATAGCAGCGTCGAGCGCGCCATGCGCAGATCAAGGCCGGTCTCGAGGTACTGGTCGGCGAGCTTGTCGAGCGGCAAACGTTCCAGGTAGCCGCGGAAGAACGCGAACTGATCAATCCCCAGATATTCACGACGCTCCCACTCGGCGCGCGTCGGTGCCCTGCCCCGCACCGCCCGCGACACGCGCTCGCTGTCCGGCGCCGTGGCCGCTGACGCCGGCACTGCACGCGACTCCACATCGGTGACGTCGGCTACCGCCGGGTTGTCGTGGTGCTTTCCGCCTGCGGGCTGCGTCATGGTGTGTTGGCAAAGCGCATGGCTTCGTTAAGTGATTGATCTGCCGGGATTTTACGACAGAGGTAAAGCAAAACGCCAGAGTAAAAGCAGAAAAATGCCGCTTAAGAGTATTAGAGTAATGTAGATAACTATTTGAGAATTGTTCTCATCCAATGTGCAACGTCGCGGCTGGATGGCCCGCGAGTCAGACGTCGGAACAAGCCTAACGCCACCCACTGTCGGCGGGCCGGCACCGGAACCCTGACGCCCCCGGCCGGCCTCCCCGGCTTCCCCCCTGAACGCAGCGACGCCTGCCCGCCGCGTTTGCGGGATTACCTTAAAAGGTATAAACTATTCCGATGACCGGTAATGAAAAGCCACTCGAATGGATTGGGGGAAGCTACAGGGAACTGATGGCGTTACCACCGGACGTGCGCCGACGATTCGGCTACGCCCTCTCGCTGGCCCAGATGGGCGATCAGGACGATGCGGCGAAGGTGCTCAAGGGCTTCGGCGGGGCGGGCGTGCTGGAGGTCGTTGAAGACGATGTCGGCGGCACGTACCGGGTGGTCTACACAGTCAAGTTCGTCGATGCGGTCTTCGTGCTGCATTGCTTTCAGAAGAAGAGCAAACGCGGGATCGCCACACCGAAAGAGGATATGGACATCATCCGCGCCCGGCTCAAGGTGGCCGAGGCAAGAGCACAGGAGTTGCGAAATGCAAAAACAAATCATTGAAGGCGTCGAAGTCCAGCGCAGTTCGGGCAACGTCTTCGCCGATCTGGGAGTGCCTGAGGCGCAGAAACTGAAGATCAAGACGGGCCTGGTGATTGAGATTCGAAAGGCGATGCGTGCGCTTGGGCTGACACAACAAGCGGCCGCCGAGCGCATGGGTATCTCGCAACCGAAGGTCTCGGGCATGATGCGCGGCGACTTTACCAATTTGTCCGAGCGCAAGCTCATGGATTGCCTGAATCGCCTCGGCTACGACATCGAAATCAAGGTCCGGCCGGCGGCTGAGCCGGTCGGCCACCTCACGCTGGCCACCGCCTGAGCGCCGCAAGCCACACCCGTAGCCCGCGGTATCCGCGAAGTTGACGCCTTCACGGGCGTGGCTCACTCCACCTAGCTTACCCAATATATGACGGGCTGCTTCGGCAGCCCGTTTTCGTTGTGCGCCCAGCATGGGCGCAATCTTGTGGGTGCGAGTCCCACCATGAGTTGACCACAGCGAATGAAGCGAAGCGCAACTGCGAGAGGGTGACCGATCGTGGGAAGGAAGCGTGGAGCGAAACCGCGAGCCGATGGACAAGAACCAGATAGAAGGCGAAGCCGATCAGGGCGAGCAGGCAATGGACTGCAAAGCTCTCGTGGTCAAAGGTCAGGCGGCGTAAATCTGGCGGTTGTGCGGCGAAGGATTGCGTTCTTACCTGGGGAGATCTCGCATTGCGCCTGAAAGGGCGACGGCGCCGAGCCGGAGCGAGAAGTCAGCAGAGGCCGTAGTAGCTGCCGGTTGTGGGCGAAGGGCCGAACGAGTAGGAGGGTCGAAGGCCGTGACGCTCGGACGTGTATTGCATCAGAAGCCCGCGCAGGCGGGGCGCAACGAAGGTAGGCAAGGTGAAGCCAAGCTGGGAGCGATGTGTGATGAAACACGGACGGCGCGGCACGAAACCGGAAACCTGGGGCGAGACGCCTGCTTACGCAGGCGCTCGCGAGAGCAAATCTGGTGATGGCGTGGAAACGCGTCAAAGCCAATCGCGGCAGTGCCGGGGTGGACGGGATGTCGATCGCTGAAACGGCGGACTATCTCAAGACGCACTGGCCTCGGATTCGGGAAGCATTGCTGGACGGAAGCTACCGCCCTCGCCGGTGCGGCGAGTTCAGATTCCGAAACCGGGTGGCGGGATGCGTGAACTGGAGGGTTGGCCGGGATTCGTGAAAAATCCGCCACATCTGCGGTCAAGTCGCTGATTTAGCGAAAGAAATCGGGTAGCCGAATCGGGGCCTGTCAGGAATTTCGTGTTTAAGGCATAACATGCTCCCAAGGAGAGTTTATGCCACGCAAACCGAAAGCCCAGCCGGCGGATCTGCCGGCGATTCCCGCCGAGTTGCTTGAGCAGTTCGGCAACGGCCCGATGACAGCCGAAACCATTAGCGCCGCGACGATGGCCTTCAAGAAGGCCCTGATCGAGCGGGCGCTGAACGGAGAGATGAACCATCATCTCGGCTACCCGGCCGGCGGGGCCAAACCGGCCAACGTCACCAATCAGCGCAACGGCCGAGGCGCCAAGACGGTTCTAACCGAGCATGGTCCTGTCCGTATCGAGGTGCCGCGCGATCGTGACGGTAGCTTCCAGCCGATCCTGATACCCAAACACGAACGACGCTTCACCGGCTTCGACGACAAGATCGTCGCCATGTACGCCCGCGGCATGACGGTCCGAGAAATCCAGGGCTTCCTGCTTGAGCAATACGGCACCGAAGTCTCGCCCGAGTTCATCAGTTCTGTCACCGACGAAGTCATGGCCGAAGTCACCGCCTGGCAAAGCCGGCCGCTTGAGCCGATGTATCCGGTCGTGTTCTTCGACGCCTTGCGTGTCAAGATCCGCGAAGATGCCGTGGTCCGCAACAAGGCTGTCTATCTGGCCTTGGGCGTGCTGCCCGATGGTTCGCGTGACATTCTCGGTTTGTGGATCGAGAACACCGAAGGCGCCAAATTCTGGATGAAGGTGTTCAATGATTTGAAGACGCGCGGCATTGGCGACATTCTGATTGCCGTGACCGACGGCCTCAAAGGCATGCCCGAGGCGCTGGCAACGGTGTTTCCTGCAACGACGCTGCAAACCTGTATTGTCCATCTGATCCGCAATAGTCTGGCCTACGCGAGCTGGAAAGACCGCAAGGCGCTGGCGGCCGCGATTCGGCCGATCTACATCGCGCCGAGCGCTGAGGCCGCGCAGGCCGAACTCAATGCCTTTGCCGAAAGCCCATGGGGTCAGAAATTCCCGACAGTCAGTGTTGCCTGGCGCAGCGCCTGGGACCGCGTGATACCGTTCTTCGCGTTCCCCCCGGACATTCGCAAGGTTATATATACTACGGATGAAATACACAAGCCCCCCACGCCGTACTTCGCTCGTTCGCTATGTCCGCGCTTCCGGCCACCGTATCGGCGCGCTGTCTGATTTGGGGCGCGACTGCTTCCACCGGTTAAACAGTCTTTGATAGGTTCGCTCAGACTGCTCAGCCACGGCTCGCTCTTGCTGACGGACACTCTTCAGACTGTAGGCGGCAGCCGAGCCTTTTCGCGAGCCATGCTGCGCCGGCATTCCAGCCTGCAGTTCCAGCGCACGTAACTTGTGTGCGGTCAACGCGGGACGGTCCCACGCGAACGGCTCGTCGCGTGTCAGCACATACCATACGATCACTGCGAGTTTGCGAGCGGTCGCGACGACGGCGATTTGCTGGCCGCGGCGATCGCGCACGCGTAGGAAGAAGGCGCGCAGCGGCCCAGGCGCCTGCGTGGCGCCCCAGGCAGCCTCGACCAGCATCGCCCGTGCGTAAGAGCGCCCGCGCTTGGTGATGTGGCCGTGCCTGGCCGGTGTCGGGCCGGACTGATAGACCGACGGATTGAGCCCGAAGTAGCTCACCAGCTTCTCCGGATTCGGAAACCGCTCGATGTCGCCAATGGCAGATAGCAGCCCGATCGCTACCGTGGTGTTGACGCCGGTGATCGTCAGCATCACGCGCAATCGCGCGTCGTCGATGGTCGCTTGCGCGAGTGCTTGCTCCACCTCGCTCAGATCCTCACCGAGGCGGTCCAGTTCGCGCAGCCGCTGCTCAACACCGAGTCGCTCGTCCAACGGAAGCGGTTGAACGCCGAGCCAGGCACGCCCCTTCTTGCCAAACAGATCGGTGGCGGGGCATCGCTCGATCAGATGCGCGGCCAGAACCGCATGAATCTCGTTCTTCAGCCGCGTGCGCTGCCGCACCAGCTGTGAACGACGCGAGATCTGTCGACGCAACGCCAGCGTGTGCTCGTCCGGCATCCATACTTCCGGCAGAAAGCCGCTTGCATACAGCTGTGCCAGTACGGCTGCATCGATCTTGTCCGTCTTGACGCGAGCCTCCGCGATCAGCCGAACTTGCAGCGGATTGGCAATCGCCACGCGCGCGACGTGCCGACGAAGCACGTTGACGATGGCGGCAGTGTTGCCGGTTGCTTCGAGCACCACATGATCGGTGGCGCGCAGCTTCTCGGCAAAACGCTCCAGTTCGTCGCGTCGCAACCCGGTGCGGCCGCCTGCATGAAGCGTGCCATCCTCCAGGTACGCGATCTCGGCCACTGAGCGCGAGACATCAAACCCCACGATTCGCATAACCGTCTCCCGTATCAGATCACTGTTGGGAGCCGGTGGGACAGCACGACAACTACGGATTCGCGCTCACAGCGCAACCGGGCGGGTCGCAGGGGCGGCCAACTACTAACACGAGCTCGCGGCTCATCGTGTAACAACGGCCTGCCCACCCAAAGTGCTCCCCAGTGCCCCTGTCCCGGATGGTCACACCATACGCTCAAACCACTCGGCGCGGAAACGCGAGGCACCGGCTATATCATGCCGGTTACGAACGCTATCGAGAATATCAACTCGCAACTGCGCAAGATCATCAAGACGCGCGGTCATTTCCCCGGCGACGATGCCGCGACCAAGCTCATCTGGCTGGCATTGCGCAATATCACCGCCGACTGGGGACGCGCAGCAAAAGACTGGAAAGCGGCCATGAACCAATTCGCTATCCTCTACGCGGATCGATTTGTTCGGCCATCCGTGTGATTCTCAACCCGCCTTGAACACGGAATTTCTGACATCCCCCCGAATCGCACTCCGACAAGGTGCGGTTCCCAATTACCAGTTCGGGTCGGGCCATTCCACGCCTTCCCAGCGCTGCAATTCACGAGACGACACAGATTCAGCAGTCTGCTGCACGCTCTCGATTCCAAACATGAGGCCAAAACTTGACAGCAGGGACGCGAACCGTTTGTTGCGCTGAGTCTTCGACCAGGAGCAAAACATTGCTCCCCGGCTATCCAGTTTTTCGAAAACGTCGATATCAGGATCAAGCCGTAGCCAGCGGTCGATGATGGCTTGCCCCTGCGTACCGAAATCCTCCCGCAAGGCGTCCTCAATGACGGCCTCCAAGGCGTACGTGATTGCCTGATGTCGCTTGGAATGATCGAGGTACCCGAGTGAAACTCGCAGCATCCGATGTTGCACGAGAAGAACGGGCCAGAGTATCTCGACCCCATAGCGCACGCCTATTTCTTCGAAGCCTTCAGGGGGCAGCAGGATTTCCCGTTGCTGCTCGTAGGCCTTGCGCACATCGTAGGCCAAACCCAGAAATGGTCCGTCATCCTGACGAAGTAATGGCGAACGGTCATTGACATCGTGAACGACCTCGTGTAGCTCGGCAAGCGAATGGTAGTCGCCGACAAGCAGAATGCCAGCGTGATTTTTCAACAGTTGATAGTCGAGCACAGGTGGCTCCCTCGGCATCAAAACGGCATGAATTCGAAGTCTGACGGTGCGGAAACGACCTTGCATCGCTTCAGCCAAAGCTTCAGATTCTTGATATCTTCGAATGCCGCAAGGTCCTGCTCAAGCGTTCGGTTGTTCAGCCTGAGTTCCTTGAGATCAACTGCAAGGTTTCGCGACACGCTATCGGGAGAAACGGGCTCGAACGGATCGATTCCGTAGGCGTAACGAAATGCCGATTCAACGTTAAGGATCTCCTGATCCAGTTCGCGCACCTGCTCCCTGAGGATTGTGTTGTAGTGTTTCAGCCGCTCTTCACTCATGCTATTGAGGGCAAGCTGGTCGATATGCTCGAGTTCGAGTTGCAGTTCCAGCAACTGAAGAAGGTTGTTTTTCTGGTAGGCTTCGTTCACACGTTGCATCAGCCGGGTCTTGCGCTCCCGCTCCTGCGGGTCGGTTTCGCGATCGGGGTGCAGCTCACTCGCCAGTTTGCGGTAGACCTCGCGAATTGACAGGTTGAGCCTAGCCTGCTGCTGCTGTGCGCGCGCTTCGGCGGCCTGCTGCCTCGATGACTTCTTCCGCTTCGCGCGCCGGACATCGCGTTGCGCATTGTCGCTTTCCCATTGCGCCTGAGCCTGCTGAAAATGGGACTCAGCACGTTGTAGCAGGTCTTCCGGGGTATTCAGATCCTCATCGTCTCCCAGATCAACGCCAAACATCGCCTCGAGCATGGACTTCATCCCGCCGACTTCGGTAGCCACCTCGCTGTCGTAGCTGGTCGGGCTGTACTTGTCGTAGATCGCCTTCAGGGCTTTGTCTTCATTCTCGTCTTCGCCGATCAGATCGCCTGCCAGATCGACGATCACAAGCGCAACCTTCCGGCGCTCTGTCTTGGTCAGGCTATCGTAAGCCCGGTCCAGGCAATGCACCATCCGGGTCCGTAGCGCTGCCGAGCTTTTCTCCAGGGGCAGGAGTTCATCGACGTACCGCTTCTGAAAGGCAGGCGTAACCGTTTCCCAATCGCGCAAGCGCTTTCGACGTTTCCCGATCTTCGCGATCAGCGAGTTGAAGGTCTTCTGGGCTTTTGAGAGGGCTGACGCGTTGTGATCGGGCGCAATGCTGACAGATCGCGATGTTCTGGTCATGGGGAAATCCGCTGAAGACGGGAGAAAGTCAACGACGGGGCCCATTTTAACCGACGCAAGGCCACGCAAACCGATCCGCCGGTCGATGAAAAAGTGAATTTCCATGAACCTGTATCGCTAACCCTTATTATCGATAGGGTCACATTTATGAATAAAACACCTTTTTCTGGAAACGCACCACACCTGACCTGCAGCTCGATTACCATCACGTTGCCTATAATCTCCGGATGCCGAACGTTCCGTCGCCACCATCCTTTCCTGACACCGCATCCCTGTCCGCGCTGCGAGCGTGGTACGCGGGCGTTGGCTCGCGGGAGGCCGTTGAGCGCTATTGTCCTCAGGCACTCGAAGGCGGCCAGTCGGCGCGCGGCGTGATCGGACGAATTCGTCGACAGCTTGCCGGTTTCGCCCGCAGCCGGCATCGCGCCGATCTGGCCCGGCTGTTCCAGTGCGCGGTGGACGAACGGTCCCGTCACCGCAAGGCCGCGACCCGGGCGCTGGATATCCTGCCAACGCTTGCGATCCCGCAACCGCAGGTGAGCGATGCGGTCGATGTCTGGCTGCCAGCCCGTGTTGTCCCCGTGCTGCATCAGCATGGCATCCGGACGCTGGCCGATCTGACCGTACGCATCCCCCGTCGCCGGCGCTGGTGGCGCACGATTCCCGGACTCGGCGTGCGCAGCGCACGGCACATTGAAACCTTCTTTGCCGCCCACCCGGCGCTCACCGAATGCGCCCGCGCGCTGGTCGTCGTGACGGCGCCGGAGCATGTGGTGCCGTGGGAAAACATTCGCGTACCACATGACGTCGATGGCTCGCGTGGCGTCTTTCGAGCGCCCAGGCCCATGTGTGCGCTCGAGGCCAATAACGACTATCAGGCGATCGGCGCCTGGCTCGAACGGCACGAAGCCGCCGAAACGCAGCGCGCCTATCGGCGGGAAGCCGAGCGCCTGCTGCTGTGGGCGATTGCCGAGCGAGGCAAAGCACTGTCTTCGCTCACGAGCGAGGATGCGACCGCTTATCGCGCCTTCCTGCGCCATCCCACACCCCGCGCCCGGTGGGTCGCGCCGGCGCGCCCGCGATCGTCGTCCGAGTGGCGGCCGTTCACGGGCGCGCTGTCGCCAGATTCCATCGCCTATGCGCTGTCAGTTCTGAGTGCAATGTTTCGCTGGCTGATCGAGCAGCGCTACGTGCTCGCGAATCCGTTTGCCGGCCTTAGGGTGCGCGGCGCGCAGCGCAATGGTGAGCTGGACATCTCGCGCGCCTTTACGGCCGGAGAGTGGGAGTTGATCCGCACGATTGCCGATGGCCTGGAATGGTCGCATGGCTGGGCGGTGCCCGCCGCACAGCGTCTGCGCTTTCTGCTCGATTTCGGTTACGCGACCGGCCTGCGCGCAGGCGAACTGGTCAGCGTTACACTCGGCGGCATCATGACCGGAACGCGCGGCGAGCGGTGGCTTCACCTCACTGGTAAGGGGGCGAAGGCTGGCAAGGTGGTGCTGCCACCGCTCGCACGATTTGCGTTGGACCAGTACCTGATGCAGCGCGGTCTGCCCGTGAGCCCCGCACGCTGGGCACCGGATACGCCGCTGCTCGGCCATCTCGATGAACCCGGCGGCATCACCACGCCGCGTCTGAGGGGGGTGCTGCGCGGGTTCTTCCGGACCGCCGCCGATGCAATTCGGGCCGACCACCCGGCACTCGCCGACAAGCTGCAGCGCGCGACGCCACACTGGCTGCGGCACACGCATGCAACAAATGCTCTGGCACAGGGCGCTACGTTAACGACTGTGCGCGACAATCTGCGTCACGCGTCGATCACAACGACCTCGATCTACCTGGACGACGACGAAGTTCAGCGTACCCGGCAGATCGAGCAGATCTTTGCGCGGCGGCAGCCAACGTGACGACTGTCCACGAGACCATCTATCCGGTGCTGCCTGCGGAGCCGGGCGCGGCGGAGCTGAAAGCGGCGTTCACGCCGAGCGCCGCGGAAATCCGCTTCGTGCGCCGACAATCCCGGCAGGAAGCCTCCGCCGTATTGATCATGGTGCAGTTGAAGCTGCTGCAGCGTCTCGGTTACTTCCCGATGCTCGTGGAGGTACCGCCCGCCATTATCGATCACATCCGGACGTCGATGCGGGCCCGCGTCCTGTCCCGGACGGCGATCGCACGGTATGACGTGTCGGGCACCCGCATCCGTCACCAGAAACTGCTGCGCGGCTGGCTTGACATCCGGGCGTTCGATGCGAGTGAGGCGGCATCGCTTGCTGAACTGGCGTCGGCGGAAGCCCGGACAAAGATCGAACTGCCCGATATCATCAACGGGTATTGTCAGGTTGTTCGGATGGGGGAGGTGGGAGGATAGAATGCGAAATGAAAAAATCTTCAGTCACCCCCAGCGCTCGAGCGACGCGGCGATCTCGTTCAAAGGCTACCGATTTCCGCCTGACATTATCCGCTATGCGGTGTGGCTGTATTACCGGTTTCCGCTGAGTCTGCGCATGGTCGAGGAAATGTTGGCCGCGCGGGGGATTGAGCTGACCTACGAGACGGTACGGTGCTGGGCGACGAAGTTCGGTTTGGCCATCGCCGGGCGTATTCGATCGACGTCCCCGAGGCGCGGCGACAAATGGCATCTTGACGAGGTGGTCGTGACAATCCACGGCAAAAAACATTGGCTGTGGCGGGCGGTGGACGAACACGGCGCGCTGCTTGAGGTGCTGGTGCAAAGCCGTCGCGACACGGCCGCCGCCAAACGGCTCATGCGCCGCCTGCTCAAGCGCCATGGCGGCGCACGCGTGATCGTCACGGATAAATTGCGCAGCTATGCAGCGGCCCACCGCGAGCTCCGGCTAAGCGTCGAACACCGCCAGCATAAAGGTTTGAACAACCGGGCGGAGAATTCGCATCAGCCTACGCGGGTGCGGGAGAAAGTGATGCGTCGCTTTAAGTCGGCACGCCAATTGCAGCGCTTCGCCTCAATCCACGGTCAGGTTTCGAACCTGTTCATGGCGTGCCGCTATCACCGCAATGCCGAGCAAAAACGTGCGGCGCGCACCCAGGCCTTCGCCGCCTGGGAATGGGCTTGCTCCACCCGCATGGCGGCGTAAGGGCGTCGTTTTCTGCCATGGTACCTTGGCTCGGTTTCAACTAAACAACCTGACAATACCTTTCCTTGTCCTTGTAACGATCCGTGGTCGCAACACGAATGTTTGCGACTGCATCGCCACTCGGCAGGTAACGCACCTCGGGATCAGCGCCGAGATTGCCAACGAGGATGACCTTGTTTACCGATGCCATGATGAACCTCCTCCACAACGTAGAAAAAGGCCATCCGGGAGCGTCGAGCGACGCGCCACGGATAGCGCGGGTTGTCACTCGACATGGAAAAGGTAGGTCAAAAACTCGGAATATTCAAGCGTGTATTCGCCGTAATCGGGATGGGGAATTTAGTCCGCTGCGGCACTGACAACTTCCTCGGGCAGCTCGGCATGCTCGCCAAACGCCGATGCGAGCACGTCGAACGCATGACGCGCGGCGTTCCTGACAGCCGTAGACGGGCTTTCGAGCGACGCGCCTAGCAAGTCGGCCGCAGAGTTCACAAACCATAATTTCGACGCCAAGACGCGCCCCGGAAACGCCTGGGACAACGCATCAACGTAACGTTGTGCTGCTTGTTGCGCGTGCTTGTTCGTAGACCAAGCGGACGGTAATGCAAGCGCGTTAGGCATGGCCTGCATGTCGAGGGCGACCGCCTCGAGGTCTTCTTCGGAGGCACGGAACGGGAGAATCGTTAGATGCGCCTGCTCGGCCATCGCTTGGTCGAATGCCGGTCGGTTTCCGCCGCCATCCACGATCAGCCAGCCATTTAGGTTGCTCTGGCTCGCGGTAAGGATCTGTGCCAGCTTGTTCGGATCGCGCCCGTCCAATACCCCGTAAGGTCGGCCCTCGCTCTTCACACGACGATTCGGATCGGTCAGGACATAAGCAGCCGGCTGCTTACGAAGGATCGCGCCAAGGCCCATCAAATGAGACGTGGTCGTTTTTGTCGTGCCGCCCTTCTGGCCCCCGATGTAGACGACATTACTCATACCGCCCCCTTTTCGAGAATTTCAAGCATGATCTCTTGCGCCGACACCACACGGCCGAGCTGTCGACTGCGATCAGCCGCTGCCGCTACATAGCGCGCGAACAGCGTGCGTGATGGACGCAACGTCAGCTGCATCGTATCGGCGGGTTCCTTCTTCGCCGCGCCCTTCCCTGCCGTCTTTGCCACCGTCCGCGTGCGTTCCCGCACCGGTGCCGGGGCTGCGGCCGGTTCCGGTGTGGATATTGGTGCGGGGGCTACCGCCGCTGGCGACACAAGGGGCGACGTTACCGCAGCTCCCAGACGAGCGGCTAAATCATCTACCCCTTTCGGCTGCTTCATCTCATAACCTCACAAAGTTATCGGGTTTCGATGCTATAACGTCGCAACATTAAAACTTCACAACGCTATAGCACTAACAAACCACAACTGCATAAAATCGAAAAACCACAACCTCACAACCTTAAAACCCTGAAACTGCACAACTGCACAACTGCACGCAATCATACAACCTAGAAGTTTTAACGTCAAACGACCATAAATTTATGACTTCAAACATTTATAAAGTTATAACTGCGAAACGGTTTGAAGTATAAATTGATTAAAATTAACCAAGTAGGTTATAGTTCGCTTATGGAGAAACGAACCCCGCATTGCAAGTTGATAGTCGTCAAAGCCTTGATCGAGGCAGGCAAAGTGCGCACGACGCATGCGGCGCGTACCGGCGCCACCGAGTTGGGGCTTGCCTTCTCCGACATGCTGGCGGTGGTGAAGGCACTCACGCCAACGGACTTCTACAAGAGCATGACCACCCATGCCGATCACACGGTATGGCAGGACGTGTACCGCCCCAGCACGCAGGCGGGCGACGTGTACCTGAAGCTGACGGTCATCGATGACGTGCTGATCGTGTCCTTCAAGGAGCTATGACCATGAAATGTCCGGTTTGCGGCGCGGCGGAACTGATCCATGACACCCGCGACCTGCCCTACACCTACAAGGGCGAAACCACGATGATTCCTGCGGTGACGGCTGACTTTTGCCCCGCCTGCGATGAGTCCATCACCGACATGGCCGAAACCGAGCGCGTCATGGGTGAAATGCAGGCGTTCCACAGACAGGTGAACGCGGCTATCGTTGACCCCGCCTTCATCGTCAAGGTGCGCAAAAAGCTCGACCTGGGACAGCGTGAGGCCGCCGAAATCTTCGGCGGCGGCATCAATGCCTTCTCGCGTTACGAGAACGGCAAGACCAAGCCGCCGCTGGCCCTAGTCAAGCTGTTCAAACTGCTGGATCGGCACCCCGATCTGCTCAACGAAGTTAGAACCGCTTGAGAGCCTGGAAAACATCTGTTTTCCGGTAGCGACGCCGCCCAGCCGAAAACGGCTCAATTGGGCCGCCACAAAATTTTGCGGCTAACGCCGCAAAATTGACGAGCCGGAACCGCGTGAGCGGTTCCGGCTATCGGCTGTAAAGGAGCATGGGACACCTGCGGGTATTGTCAGGTTGTTTAGTTGAAACCGAGCCAAGGTACCATGGCAGAAAACGACGCCCTTACGCCGCCATGCGGGTGGAGCAAGCCCATTCCCAGGCGGCGAAGGCCTGGGTGCGCGCCGCACGTTTTTGCTCGGCATTGCGGTGATAGCGGCACGCCATGAACAGGTTCGAAACCTGACCGTGGATTGAGGCGAAGCGCTGCAATTGGCGTGCCGACTTAAAGCGACGCATCACTTTCTCCCGCACCCGCGTAGGCTGATGCGAATTCTCCGCCCGGTTGTTCAAACCTTTATGCTGGCGGGGTATTGTCAGGTTGTTCGGATGGGGGAGGCGGAAGGATAGAATGCGACATGAAAAAATTTTCAGTCAGCCCCCAGCGCTCGAGCGACGCGGCGATCTCGTTCAAAGGCTACCGATTTCCGCCTGACATTATCCGCTATGCGGTGTGGCTGTATTACCGGTTTCCGCTGAGTCTACGCATGGTCGAGGAAATGTTGGCCGCGCGGGGGATTGAGCTGACCTACGAGACGGTACGGTGCTGGGCGACGAAGTTCGGTCTGGCCATCGCCGGGCGTATTCGATCGACGTCCCCGAGGCGCGGCGACAAATGGCATCTTGACGAGGTGGTCGTGACAATCCACGGCAAAAAACATTGGCTGTGGCGAGCGGTGGACGAACACGGCGCGCTGCTTGAGGTGCTGGTGCAAAGCCGTCGCGACACGGCCGCCGCCAAACGGCTCATGCGCCGCCTGCTCAAGCGCCATGGCGGCGCGCGCGTGATCGTCACGGATAAACTGCGCAGCTATGCGGCGGCCCACCGCGAGCTCGGGCTAAGCGTCGAACACCGCCAGCATAAAGGTTTGAACAACCGGGCGGAGAATTCGCATCAGCCTACGCGGGTGCGGGAGAAAGTGATGCGTCGCTTTAAGTCGGCACGCCAATTGCAGCGCTTCGCCTCAATCCACGGTCAGGTTTCGAACCTGTTCATGGCGTGCCGCTATCACCGCAATGCCGAGCAAAAACGTGCGGCGCGCACCCAGGCCTTCGCCGCCTGGGAATGGGCTTGCTCCACCCGCATGGCGGCGTAAGGGCGTCGTTTTCTGCCATGGTACCTTGGCTCGGTTTCAACTAAACAACCTGACAATACCCCGCGAGCGACGCGCCAGGGGGAGGAGATGTCAAACAGATTCCCGCGCGCGGGAACGGCTCGACGCCAAGCGCGCTACAGCTTTGCGCTAACGCGTACCCAGGCGGTGCGGCCGGGTTCCATGATCGCCGAATTCGCCGAGTAGCCAAAGCCGGCGTTTCCAGCAAGATTCAGATGCTCGGTGTACGCCTTGTTCAGCAGGTTGTCGATGCCGACCGCGACCTGCACGGCCTTGCTGATTTTGTATTTCGTATGCAGCGAAAGGACGCCGAAGCCGGCGCTCGGACCGAAGTCCTTGCCGACCACGTTGCCCTCGTTGAGCGTATAGCGATGCTGCGGTGCAACGACCCGCCACAGCCCGCCGACCGACCAGTCGCCGCGCGTGTATTCGAGTCCGAAGCGTGCCTCGAGGGGCGGCATCTGCGGCAGCGGATCGCCGCTCGAGGCGTTGCGCCCCCACGCGTACGCGAGCGACGTCTCCGCACGCAGCGATGCCACCGGACGCCAAGACACGCCGGCTTCCCCGCCCATGATTTGCGCATTGACGTTGGTCGCTTGCGTGGTCGATCCCATCGAGCCGGCCGCGTAGTTGAACAATATGAAGTCCTGTACGTAGCCCGCATACGCCGAGAGCCAGGCATCGAGATGAGCGCTCTTGTAGCGTGCGCCGATGTCGAGCTGCGTGGTCTTCTCCGGCTGTACCGACGAGAAGGCGTTTACCGTACCGGCCGGCCCAGCGTCCGCGGAGAACAGTTCCCAGTAGTCGGGATAGCGCTGCGCATGTCCGATGCCTGCGTACCATGTGAGGGGCAGCGAAGCGAGATCACGCTCGTAACGCGCGAAGGCGCTGGGCAACACGCGCGCACGATTGTCGTCGAAGGTCGGATTCGGCATGTCCATCATCTCGCTGGCCAACGCGCGCTTGTCGCGGGCGCTGGCATAGTCAAGGCGCGCGCCACCGATCACGCGCGAGGCATCGCTCGCATACCACGTTAGCTCGCCGAAGGTCCCCGCGTTCCACATCATTGCCTGCGCATCCCACGGCTGGTCGGCATAGTTCTGCTGGCCCATCGCCGAGCGCGAATCGAGGCGGTTGGATTGCGCGTCAACGCCTGTCACGAGCTTGAAGGCATCGCCGAAGCGCAGTGTCACCGCCGCGCGTGCGCCGAACGTGCGGCGGCGCACGTCGGCTGCCATCGGCATCGGCATGCTGCTTTGCGGGTCGGGCTGGCGCAACGTGTAGTTATCCATCACGTGGTCGGCTTGGTTATAGTAGACGCGCGCCTCGATGCTGTCGAGCACGTCGCCGATGTGCTGCTTCTCGAACGACAGACCGAACGTCTCGCGGCGAAAATGCACGCCATCCATGCTGCGCCCCGCGTAGCGCGCATAGCCGTCGCCGGTGCCCGCCGTCAGCTCGATGCGCGTATTCGCATCAGGGGTCCAGCCGAGTGCGGCGTCGGTATTCCACTTGTCCCATTGCGACGGCACGGTGTTGCCGTTACCGTCCCGATAATCCTGGGAATGTGCGTGATTCGCACTCACGCGGCCGTATATGTCCGGCTTGCCGAGCGTCACGTCGATGTTTTGGTCGTTGCGGCCGAACGAGCCCCCCACCAGGCTGCCATCAAGGCGCATGCCGGCTTGCTCGAAACGCGGCGTGACCCGCTCGAACAGCACCGTGCCGGCCGACGCGCCAGGGCCATACACCACGGACTGCGGCCCCTTCACGACCGTCACCTTGTCGTAGCTTTCCGGCGCGATGTAGGAGGTCGGCGCATCCATTCTGCCCGGGCATGCGCCGAGTGTCGGGACTCCGTTCGCCACGATGTTAAGTCGAGAGCCAAACATCCCGCGCAGCACGGGGTCGCCGTTGGTGCCGCCGCTGCGGATTGACGTGAATCCCGGGATGGTTTTGAGATAGTCCGCACCGTCGCTGGCGGGCAGCGGCTGGCGCGGCGCCTTCGGATCTGTACGTACGATGAGCGGCGTCGTCAACGGCGACGCGACGACTTCGACGGGGGGCAACTGCACGGCCGCGTCGTCCGCCGGTACGTCAATGGGGGGTGTGGTTTCGGCTGCCGCAGCGCTCGCGCTCATTGCGCTGATGGCTAGCGTGGGAACGCTGAAGATCAAAATCTGTTGCATGCGCCGCAAATAGGCGTGGCGGGGCGACCGCTGCGTTCGCGGTGGGAAAATGGTCATATTCAAAAGCCCGAGTAGCACCGTTGCCGCGCGGGCTCGACGAGCCCCACGGCGTTAGGTAGTCAGAAGAACGGAGACAGGTGCGTCAAGAGCGATCGGGCGGCGCGCGGGAGCGACGCGCACACGGGTACCGCTCGGCGCGTGGCTGAATGACAGGCGGCACCGCCGCGCGAACGGCAAGGAGGGAAACGAGAACGAATGGGGTAACGGCCGTCGCGAGGATGGCCGGCAGGTGCGCGAAGAAGCCGCAGTAGCCGCACGCGTCGAGATGCCCCGCGGGGTCGTGCAGGCGGCTCGCGCCGTCTGCACTGTCTGCATAGTGCAAGCTGGGCGCTGCGCTGCAGAGAATCGCCTCAGGCGTCGCCGTGTGCGCGACGCGCCATTGCGACGCCAGCGGCGCCGCGATCGCGAGCCATATCGCGAACACGCCAAGCCAAGCAGTCAGATAACGATGTTGGTACGGCATGCGCGCGTGGGGCAAGCGGGACGTAAGGGAGGGAAAGTCGCTCGGCGCTCATGAAATTTCC
This sequence comes from Pandoraea faecigallinarum, assembly GCF_001029105.3. Classification (NCBI taxonomy): domain Bacteria; kingdom Pseudomonadati; phylum Pseudomonadota; class Betaproteobacteria; order Burkholderiales; family Burkholderiaceae; genus Pandoraea; species Pandoraea faecigallinarum. Next base: position 91,009 of record NZ_CP011809.2, read on the forward strand.
GCCATTTGCGTCGCGACCCCTGGCTGCCTCGACATCCGAAAGCAAACGTGGTCCAAGGGACGGACATCGGCGATTTCACGGCTACGCGACGCATTTTAGCAAGCTGCCCCTATCGTGGACACCCCCTAGCGTCTTGTACGCTGTATGGCGCTACAACACGCTCCACGGTGTGAGCGAAAGGCCGAAGAAAAAACGAGGACGTAACCACGGGCTTGGTTGCCAATGAGCTTAAGCAACTTAAAATCATTTGCGCATATGAGTAAATGTTTTAAAGTTTTGCGTTGCTGACGAGTTGTTCAGGTTCTATGGTTTGTTGACAATCATCGCCGAGGCGGCTGGAAATACGCCGAAACCACTTAATTTTCGTCGAAGGCGACATTGCATGCAGGTCAACTGGAAAAACCCGGGTTTCGGCGTGGTACTCCAAAACTATCCGGTAGTTCGTTTTGGGTATGCCTTTAACGGATTGGCAAACTTTGGTACTGTTTGAGTGCTCGCGCAAAGCCTAATGAGACCAGTTCGCCAATTTGACCCTAACAGGACCATGACCACCTTCGTTCGCGCTTACCTGCGCGCTTCCACCAACGACCAGGATGCCCGCAGAGCCCAACATACGCTGGACACTTTTGCCCATGAACGTGGCGTGGTGATATGCGGCTACTACGCCGAGAATGAATCGGGCGCTCGCTTGGATCGACCCGCGCTATTCCGCTTGCTGGCAGATTGCCGCCCGCATGACGTGCTGCTGGTGGAAGACGTAGATCGCCTCTCGCGTCTTGCCGCTCAGGAGTGGAAAAAGTGTAAGCGCTCAAATAACGACGCCCCTCAAGGTTCGGTCAGAGCAGGCATACTCCATGGGGTAAGCGCTGCGTAGTCATCAGCCGTGGTAGCGAGCGGCAACGTCTTGAATAGCCAGACCAGGTATCGATACGGTTCGATACCGTTTGCCTTACAGGTCTGAACGAGTGAGTACAGGTTCGCGCTGGCTTGAGCGCCAGCAACGGTATCCGCGAACAGCCAGCCCTTGCGTCCGATGACAAACGGGCGGATGGCGTTTTCGCAGAGATTATTCGAAATCGGCCAGGCGCCGTTCTCTACGTAACGAACCAGTTTGGGCCACTGTCCGTGCATGTACTGCAAGGCTCGTCCAAGCTGACTCGATGGCACAACGCCGGGCAGGTGCTCGGTAAGCATTTGCTCGAGCACAGCGAGTACGCGAGCGCTGTAGCGGGAGCGCAGGCGTTGACGTCGCTCGCAGGCCCATGTTGTGCTGCGGGCCTCTGCAGCAAACAGCTTGGCGATCATCGCAACGAAACGCGTGGCCAACAAGTCTGGTGTGCGGGAGGCTTTCGGCACTGACGCTTCAGCCTTGATAAAGCCTCGGCGCACGTGCGCCCAGCATCCGAGATGCACGAGTTGATGCTCACGCGCAATGCCGTTGTAAAGTTCGTACCCATCAGACATCAGCGCAGCGCCGGTCCGCACACCAGCATAGAGTCGCTGCGCGTGCTGAGTACCCCGCCCCGGCGAGTACGAAAACATTCGCACGGGTGGGCCCGAGCCGTTGACCTGCGCCCAGAGATAACTCTTTGCCTGTGGTCGTCGGCCGGCTTCCTTTAGCACCTGAAACGTCGTTTCGTCCCCATATATCAAGTCTGACTCGAGCAATGTGTCGCGCATTAAATTGATCACGGGCTGCACAGCCAGACCCACGCGCACGACACTGGCGGCGAGCGTATTCGACGAGATATCGCCGCCGAAGCGGCGCAGCAGCGTGGCCTGCCGATACAGCGGCATGCCGTACTGGTACTTGCCGGTGATGATCCAGGCGAGCGCCGATTCGGTAAGCAGCCCGCGCGGGATAATCCGCGTCGGTGCTGGCGTGACCTTGACGCCGAGATCGCAGCATGGGCAGGCGTATTTGACGCGCTGATGCTGGATCACACGAACCTGCTCGGGAATCACATCCAGTTGTTCGCTCGTCTCGACGCCAATTACCACTAGGGCGTGGCCATCGTGCGAGCAGAACTGCTCAGATGCGGGCAGTTCGTGTCGAACGACTTCGCGCGGCAGGTTTGGATCGAGCGGTTTGCGCCCGCGTTTGCTGCGCGTGTGGGCGGTGACGGTTGTGCCCGGCAATTCTTCGCGCGCGGGGCCAGTGCTTGAGGCCAGCGACTCGGCTTCGTTGAATAGACCGAGTTGGTCGGCATGACGGGCTTCACTCGATGCGCCGAACAGTTCGTGTTTGTAGGCGCGAAGCTTCTCCTGTGCGAGGTCACGCTGCGCCGTCACGAACCGAAGCTCGCCTCGTAAGGCGTCGCGCTCGGCACTGGCGGCGATCAGCGCCTGATATTCTGCGGCGCTGAGCATGATGGTGTTTTCTGGCATGGCCAGTTTGACCATGCGGTAAGCGCGACGTTCAGCTCATGCGCAGGTAATGGCGCTGAGGATGTTTCTGAATCACGGACAGATCGATTCCTTCGAGCAACCAGTGCAGCTGTTCGATACTGAGCGTCACGACGTCATCGCCCCCGGGCCAGATGAACCGGTCGGCCTCGAGTCGCTTCATCAGCAACCAGAAGCCGTTGCCGCCCCAGCCAAGAATCTTGATGCGGTCTCGCCGCCGATTACCAAACACGAACAGCGCCGGGGCCATCGGATTCAGGCGCATGGCTTGCTCCACCCGTATCGACAGACCGTTGATGCTCTGACGGAAGTCCACGGGTTCGCGGTGCTGGTACACTTTTAGCGCTTCGTCGAACCGGAACACGGCAACCTCCCGAGCATCTCGATAACCGCCGTCAACTGGGCCAGATCTGATTTCTCGAGATCGAGCTGCACGCCATTGGGCAGACGCACATGCACGCTGGCGATGATTTGCGGCTCAGGTGCAGAGGACTCAATCGTAGTAGCGGGTGGTGTGCAGGCGATCGGTACGAATGTCGAGGTCACAGGCTCGGTGACGGGCGTCATAACGGCACCTCCCCGTTTGTGCTCACGAATCCACTTGCGCAGTTGGTTGGCGTTGATTTGGGCCTTAAGCGCCAGCCGGGCAATCGACACGCCCGGCCGACGGCATAGCTCGACCAGTCGCCGCTTGGCGATGGGGTCGTAGTCACGTTTGCCGTTCGAACGTATGCGTACGACCCGCAGCGGGAAACAGTCGGTTTCGTTGAGTTCATTCATGTTTGCGTCCGCAAAAGTCTTTGCGGACGCAAGCTTGACCCCTGTCGAGCTACCGCGATAGGGCGTCCTTTAATGACGGCTTACGAAAAAGTTAAAAGGGCTGATCCGTGAGCGCGAGGTACGCGTGGTGGCTGTGAATGTGCCGACCACATGGCAGCACCTGGCACCCAGCCAATACGAATTTGATGCGCGGATGTTCGGCGCGATCAACGACATGCTCATGGATATGCTCGCTGCCATTGCGCGCCGGGACTACGAGCAACGCCGCGAACGGCAGGCGCAAGGCATTGCCAAGGCCAAGATGGCCGGCAAGTATCTTGGCCGTCAGGTGGACCACACGCGGTATGGTGTCATCAATCGCTTACTGGCCAGCGGCAGCTCGTGGTCTGTCGTACAACGGACAATCGGTTGCAGCCGAAGCACGATCAGCCGTGCGATCCGGTACGGTCAGTGCAACACGAAACCGACTGCGCCGGAACCTGGCGCTGCACCGGTGACCGGTGCGTAAGCGTCGTGCTGAAGTTCCATGTCGAGAACAGACGCAAGTTTGCTCTTGCGCGACCTGCTCGGCGATTTCCGGACCGCTGGCACCTCGATCGGTTTGGCGAACCGCGACCTCTTACGGAGGCCATCGACACCACCACGCGAGGCGGGCGGTTCATCTTCCTCGTGTTCGGCGCGCTGGCAGAAGGAACGAGAGGCAGGCCGCGAAGCTTCCTGCTTGAAACGAACCACACTATAGGGACGCTTCCGAGGGCCAGCTCAGCCCTGAGCAACTCTTAGAAGGAGCTGAACGTCACTCGCAGTTGCATACGCGGCAGCGCAGAACCTTGTCGCTTAAAAAGGTAGGTACAGTTTGCTGATGAGGTCTGATTTTCTATAACAATTCAATTTCGTCTTCATATTGTCGACGTGACGCTCGACCGTGCGAGGGGAGATACCGAGAGACGCGGCAATTTCCCTCATCACGACACCTCTCAGAAGCAACCTTGCGATCTCTCGCTCGCGCGTCGTGAGCAGGGCCCACTCACCTCCTAAACGACACGGTTGGCGCATCGACTCTCGCCCGGTGCGCATCGTGCCGGGGCTCGTGACGTCTGTGGTCGTGGGTGCCCGGGCGTCTGGCGCGTTGCGCGTCGCGCGATTATCGATGAGAAAATCATCGGCCTGACAAATCAGTTTTTTCCCAACATTGACGTAATACTGAGAAAAAGCATCTAGCCGATCGATGTTATTGAGATAAAAACTGGCAGCGCCCGGCATGCTGCGCGGCATGTAAAAGCAAAAGTACTCGGCAAAGTCTGCATTGTGATTGACCGTGACCAGACAATGATCGTGATTAAAAATCTCCCGCTGATCAATGAGTTGCTGACGAAAGCGGTCACGGAGCTCGCTTGGGTATGCTTCGACCTTCTCGCGCATGAGTGAATGCCGCTCGGAGGTCCCGTAATACTGGGGCGTATAGGTACCCGCAACATAGCGCGCGGTGAAGAAGGTGTGCTCAAGCGCTTGAAAATCGCTCCAGAGCTCGGCGCGCGTGCCGTCCGCATAGAACCTCGAGTAAGAGAACGCATTGATGCCAGTTTCGATAAAGAACGGCCGGCATATTTCAAGGGTATCGGATGAAAGGCTTGCCATCGTCATGGTGTCCTCCGCGCAAATAAACTCGCTGGCGACTGCCGATCTTAGGCGTCCGAGTCAGCACGCCAAGTGGCGCGAATCGCGGCAATTCCGTGGGCGCCGCGACGCTTTGCCGTGTCCAGCATATCCGGGGTCATGCCGCCGAGCGCAAAGACGGGGATACGTGCCCCGGCGACGATTTGCGCGAAGCGCTCCCAACCGATTGGGGTCGACTCGGGGTGTGTCTGGGTGTGCAACACCGGGGAAAGCGTCACGAAGTCCAAACCGAGTCGGTCCGCGTGCGCCACGTGCTCGGCGCTATGGCAGGCCGCTGAAACCAGTATGGATGTGGTTGGGCGCGCTGACAGTTGCATCATGGCATTAGTGACCAGGTGGACGCCGTCGCAGCCAACCTGTAGCGCGTCATCGACTGTTCCATTCAATATCATCATGGCCCCGTGGTCGTGACACAAACGAACGGCTTTTCGAGCAACGATGATGCGTTCGGGCAGGGGCGTCTGCTTGGCGCGAAGTTGCACCAGCTTGATCCCTGATTCCAAGGTGGCGCGCAGCTGGGAGAGAAACGGTTCGAACTCCGGTGGCTCGCTCGGGTTGGGGGTGACCTGGTACACATTGGGAAGGAAAGAGGGGGTCATATCACGTTCTCGGAGAAGGGTGAGGGGAATCGTGATCGGGTTGGTTGCCGCTGTGGCTAGCCCGGGCCGGGCGGGGGCCAGCTGACTTATCGTTGATGGCGGCGGTCTGCGCGACAAGAACCCCGAACGCGCACGCTGCGGCCACATAGTGGGCGGGGCCCAGCGGTGTCAGCGTCGACAAAAACGATGCGGCAATGGGGGTGACGCCGCCCAACAAAGCGTACGGTAAGTTGTACGAAAATGAGACGCCAGTGCAGCGCACCGAGGGCGGAAACGCACGGATGAATACCGCGCCCATGGCGCCGACCGTACCCAGGGCAAAGCCGGTGAGAAGGTAAAGAGCAAGCAGCCAGGCGGGGTGGTGTGCCGCGACGACATTCAACCCGTAATTGCTGGCCGCGATCAATAGAAACCCCCATGTCAACGTGGGTCTCGCGCCGACGCGATCGATCAAGCTCCCTGCCGCCACGCATCCCACGACGAGGGCGAGAATCGCCGCGCAGTGCGCCGCGAAAATATCGGCCGCTGGGAGAGAATATTGCTTTTGCAGCAGCGCCGGCGTCATCATCATCACCACCACGAAGGTCGTGGCGACCACCGCCGAGAGCGACATCAAGAGCAGGACATGGCCCGGACGGTGGCGGGCAAGTGCGGTCAGCGGGGCGTCACGGGGCGGGGTAGGGTTTCGTTGGAGCGCCTCAAACACCGGTGTCTCGTGCAATTTGCGGCGTTGGTGGAGTGTCGCGACACCCAGCATACCGCCAAGCAGAAACGGGAGCCGCCAGCCGTAGCGAAGCACTTCCTCGGGGGGCAGGCATCGATGGACGGCCCAGGCGGCCACCGATCCGAACAGCAGGCCGGCACAGGCGCCGGCCCCGACGATCCCGCAGGCACGACCGACCCGGATGCTTGGCACGTGCTCCGCGACAAATACCCACGCTCCAGGCATCTCGCCCCCGACGGCGGCCCCTTGCATCAGGCGCAATACGAGGAGCATGACGGGGGCAAACAGCCCGATCTGATCGTAGGTGGGCAGCAGCCCGATCGCCAGTGTTGGCAGCGCCATCAGGCTGAGGCTAAACAGGAAAGTGCGCCTGCGGCCAACCAAATCGCCGAAATGGGCGATAGCCACCCCACCGAGCGGCCTGGTCAGATAGCCAGCCGCGAAGATGCCAAAGCTCTGCAGCTGGCGCAGCCAATCGGAAATCGTGGCAGGGAAGAAAAGTTTGCCGACCGTCTCTATGAAAAAGACAAAGATCACGAAGTCATAGAATTCGAGCGTCCCGCCCAACGCCACGAAAGCGATGGCCTTGTAATCCGAATAGCGAAGAGAATGCGTCGAACCGAATTTTGAAGCGTGCATCAGTCACCGTCTGCCGTTGCGTTCGTTTCCCCGCATCATGTGACCAGAAGGGGTTGACCTCAGGAGAACGCCTGTTGCTATCGATCCCCGGATCGTCTTACCGCCCCCCGCTATACGTAATTTTTACTCATGTGTTCCCCGCTGTCCGTGGTAGAGAATTCCCTCATGGCCACGGCGTGACTATTTGGTGCCACGGCCAGAGACGATGTGCACCATTCGCTCAGCAAGCATCGTCAGTTCGGCCGGCGTCATGACCTCGGCCAATGACAGTTTCGAGACGGTGTCGTAAAGCTGACGGGCCTCGGCAGACGCGCCAACACTGAGTTGGGGAAACGTTGTTTCCAGACGGGCGACCAGCTCGGCGTTCAAAGGACGACGGTTCTTTTCGGCTGCGGCTTTCAGTGCCTCATAGAGGGCCCAAGGCAGGCGGTATTGAGAGCGGTGGGTATCTTCCATGCGTCTATTTGACACTGCCGAAGCACTGACGTATAGTGCCTGCAAGTCACTTGATAGTGACTAAATTAAGGAGCCGGAATGGAGGAGGTCATTCGTTCGCAGTATCGCATTCCGAGGGCGCTCCATGACTGGTTGGTCACGCGGGCCAAGGACGAACAGCGTTCGAGAAATGCGCAACTCGTTGTTGAACTGAGGGCGCGTTTGCAGGCCGCTGCTGAACCGCCATCACCGGCTCAGCCATATCCCGACGATAGGATCAACAGATAGCAAGAGCATCAAAAGCGCGCTCCAACGATAGTCAATATAAATAGGAGTACATATTAAAAACCTGGGCCAACAGCGAATGAGGAGCGGCTGACCTAGCATTTTTCTGATGCAATTCACAATTGGGTGAACGCTATGAAAGAGCAGGGAACTCGGAAACAGGAACAGGGGAAAATCGATCTTCCCCCCAGTGACAAAGTCGACAGGGCGCTCGAACTGACGGTGAACTTGCTGGTCGTCGTCTTCGTGTTGCTTCCCGGGTTGGCCAACGCCCAAAGCGCCGGCGGTGGTGCTTTTGATGGCATCACGCAATTCCTGAAGTCGATTACGCAACTGCTGATCTACGAGTGGGGCTACTACATCGGCATCATCACGCTCGCGATCCAAGGCTACCGCTGGAAAACAGGCCGCATCGACATGATGACGCTCGGTGGCTGGGGCCTAGGCATCGGGCTGGTGTTTTTTGCGCCGAACATCGTGTCCGACCTTAAAAGTCGTGCCGGGGGCTCGGTATGAGCCAGGATGCCCCGCTGCTCGACGAAGGGGAGCCGCTCGTCGCGGCGATGACCCGGCCCACGATGGTGGGCGGACTCACGCTGGTCAGTCTGGCGATGAGCTTCTATTTCCCCGGCATGGCCGCATTAATCACGCGCTCGCTCTGGGCGGCGGCATTGATTCCCGTCTTGTTGCTGATCAGCTATCTCGTCTGCTTGAAGGACGTGTACCTGTTCGACATCCTGTCGGCCGCCACCCATCTGAAGGCGTGTCCGAACCAACGGCTTTGGGGGTGCCGACGCTATGCGCCTCGCTGATTTGCTCAAAGCCCAGTTCGACATGTCGCTGTCGATGCCGGTCCCTCCAGGAGCCGGTGTCGACGCAAGGGAAATGGCGCTGAGCGACATGATTCCGTACACGGTGCACTACGATGACGAGACCGTCGTCACCAAGGATGACGGGCTGGTGCAGGTCATCAAGGTGGATGGCCTGTACTTCGAATCGCTGAGCGTCGAGCAGATCCGTCAGTTCGAATCGCGGCGCAATACCGTGCTGCGCTCGATCGCCAACAGCGACCGGGGCATCTACGTCCATCTGATTCGCCGCAAGGTGAACCAGTATCCGGCAGGCGCGGGCGGGACATGGTTCGCGCGCAAGTTCAATGCGGCCTGGCGCGAGCGCTATCGCCAGCGCTCGTTCTACGTGAACGAGATTTATATCTCGATCGTTCGCAATCGCTTTCGCCACGGTGCGCCCGGCGTGCTCGATCGCCTGTTTTCGCTGGTATCAGGCGAGAAGCTCACGCAAGACGATCTGGCCTCGTTCGAGGAACAGGCCAAGGACGTTCATGAGGCGTCTAACTTTGTGGTGCAGACGCTGGCGGCCTATGGCGCGCGCAAGCTGCGCGTTCAGCGCCGGCCACAGTGGGCGAGTGACACCGTGAGTGCGGCCGAAGCGCGCGTCGCGATCGAGCAGTTCCAACTCGGCTGGCACAAGTTCGTGACGGATCTCGGCCGGCGCGAGACTTATGGCCGTGAGGAAGTGCTCGACTATCTCGGTGAGGACTACACCGAGATCGGGGCGTTTCTGCACTACCTGATCAATCTCGAAGACGAGCGCGTGCCGGTGACCGAGTTGCCGCTCGATCGCACGCTGGCTGTCTCGTGGGTCGATTTCAAGATGGTCGGCAACATGATGGCCATCGAGAACCTCAGCGGTACGCGCGCCGCAGCGATGTTGAGCATGGCCGAGTGGCCGGCACGCACGCCCTCGCGCATGCTCGACGAATTTTTGCAGCAGCCGGTCGAGTACATCATCACGCAATCGTTCTTCTTCACCGACCGCATCAGCGCCGAGCACGACATGCGTCAGGAGCGTCGTCGTCTGACAGTCAACGACCGCGAGGGGGTGGCCGAGGAAGACAAGGACGAGATCACCCGGGGGCTACAGGACCTCACGCGCGGTCGCTCGGTCAATGGCCTGCATCATTTGACCATGCTCGTGCATGTCCCGGTGAGCGCAAAATTCGCCGATGCCACCGATGCCGTCAAGAGCCGACGTGAAACGATGGCCGAGCTCGATGCCGCCGTCGGCCTGCTTAAGAAGGCATTCGTGAATCTGGGGGTGAAGCCCGTGCGCGAATGGTTCGCCCTGGAAACGTTCTTCTGGGCGCAGTTGCCGGGCCAGGCGCAACACTTCATGGGCCGGCGCGGCAAGATCAAATCGGGCAACTTCGCTGGCTTCGCGTCGTTGCACAACTTTGCGGTAGGCAAGATCGACGGCAACCTGTGGGGGCCGGCCATCATGCCATTCGAGACCGAGAGCGGCACGGCCTACTACTTCAATTTCCATCGCGAGATGGAGGGGATGGTGGCCGGCCATTTTGCCCTCACGGCCGATACCGGCGCGGGCAAGACCACGCTGCTGGCCGCGTTGGTGACGATGGCCGACAAAGCGTTGCCGCGCGTGTTCTGGTTCGACAACCGCGAAGGCGCCAAGGTGTTCATGTGCATGATGGGCGGGCGCCATACGACGCTCTCCGTGCAGGGCACAACCGGATGGAACCCGTTCAGGCTGCCTGACACGCCCGAGAACCGTGCCTATCTGGTCGAGCTGCTCACGCTGATGCGTACCTGCTACGGCGGCAAGCTGGTCCCTGATGACATCGACCGGTTCAAGTCGGCGGTGACTGAGAACTACGAACTGCCCGCGGAAGATCGCCGCTTGCGCAACGTGGCCTGGTGCTTTGGCCAGGGCGAGCTCGCCAAAGACATGCGCGTGTGGCACGGCGCCAACGGCGTGGCGGGCGCGAATGCGGGCGTGTTCGATAACGAGACCGATAACATCGATTTGAGCACGTGCCGGCATTACTGCTACGAGATGCGGCAACTGATCAAGGATGGCGCGGCGCGCCCGGAGTTGCCCGTGGTGCTGAGCTACCCGTTTCATCGCATCGAGCAGTCGATGAACGGCGAGCCGTTCATCATCGTGCTCGAGGAAGGACAGAACCTCGTCAAGCACGCCTACTGGCGGGAGAAGATCGACAGCTACCTCATGCAGATTCGCCGCAAGAACGGCATTCTCGGCTTCGTCACCCCCGACGCCAAATTTCTTTATAGCGAAACCGACTCGATCAAGAAGCAGACGGCGACCAAGCTGTACCTGCCCAACGGCAACGCGAGCCGCGCCGACCTGATCGACGAGCTCGAACTCACGCCCGCGGAGTACGAGTTTATTCGGGACACACCGCCCGAAGCCTACAAGTTCCTGATCCGGCGCGGTAACGAGTCGATCCGGGCGGTGTTCGATCTGTCCGATCTGCCGGCGTTTATTCCGGTGCTGTCCTCGAACGACAAGGGCGTCGCACTCATGCACGAGCTCATGCGTGAGCTCGGGACCGAAGACCCCGAGGTGTGGGGGCCGGTGTTTATGGAACGCGCGCTGGCGCGCAACACGCACAACCTCGCGCACAACCTCACGAGCCAAGGAGCACGAGCATGAAAACCGCTCTTGTCGCATTCACCGTGGCGGTCTCTGCAATCGCCGCAATCTCAATCGGCACCTCAGCGCCCGCGATCGCGGGTGGCATTCCGACGTTCGACGAGGCGACGGTGCTTCAGTTGCAACAGCAGTTCAAACAGCTGGAGCAGCAATACGAAACGCTCAAGAGCCAGTATGCGGCGATCACGGGCACCTACGGCCGCGGGCAAATCGGCCTAAGCGATGCCCTGAATGCGGCGTCAGTGGTGCCGGGCTCGTGGCAGGAAGTCGTCGCGCAGCAGCAAAGCGGCGCGTTCGCCGCGAAGCAGGCCGATTACGAGAAGCTCATCAAAACGATGCCGCAGGATGTGTTTGCCAATCCTCAGGCGCAGGACGCCACGTCGTACAAGATGAGCACCGACGCCGTGCGCGCTGCGCTCGCCGGTGGCGACACGCTGTATTCGGAAGTCCAGACGCACCTGAACAATCTGGCACGCCTGAGCCAGCAGATCGACGTCACCACGAACATCAAGGACGCGCAGGATCTGCAAAACCGCATTTCGAGCGAGAACGGCATGTTGCAAAGCGCGATGGCCAAGCTCAATGCGATGAACATGAACCTGCAAGCGAACATGGTGAACCAGCAGAACCAGGCGACGGCCGCGACGCAGAAGTATTTCCGCCGCTCCGGACAGTAAGCCGTCCTCGCCTGTGAGACACAACAGCCAACAAGGAGTCGCCATCATGAAAATTTTGGCTTTTCTGCCTGCGATCCTGCTGACGTGGCCAATGATCCTGCTCGCCAGGAATGGTTGGCGTCTGTTCATGATGCTGGTTCTCGCAGCACTCCTGTCGGGCTGCGCGAGTACGTCGAACAAGTTCGACAAGTCGCCGTGTGCATGCGAATTCAACCGGCTCAACACGGGCAGCTTCGGAGGGACGACCCATGCGTAGCGTCTGGATGGTCGTATCTGGCTTTGCGATGGCTGTGGCCATCGGCGGGGCGGTGTACTACCTCCTTCCGAGGCAGTCAGCGGAACCGGACGCCGGCGCTTTCAGCGTACCGCCCCAACCATCGACTGGCAACCGTGTACTTGTCGTGCCAGCTGACAATCCGCTGCTGACCGCCAGCCGCGGGCAATTGGACCGGTGGGTTCCGCTTTATCCCATCCGCTGCGGGGAAATTCTCTTCGAAAAAGCGGACGCACATGCGAAGCATTTTTCGCGCTGCGTCGAAGAAATCCGTAGTCGTGTCGCTCACTATACCGGCGCGTCCATTAGTCGTAATGACGTGCTTGACCCTCGGGTCAAGGCGCATTGGCAAGAAGTGATGGGAGCGAAATAAGATGGCCACGATGTCCCTTCAGGGCTTGGTCGGTGCGGCGGACGGGGTCACTAGTTCGTTTCTGTCGCAAACGTACCCGGCCATCGCAAATGCAATCTCGACTCCGCTTTACTTCGCTGCCGTGCTCTATTGGGCGATCTTTGGCTACAAGGTTTATGCGGGGTATGCCGGCGTCCAGTGGAAAGACTTCCTCGCGAAATGCGTCATGACGGTGGCGGTATTCGGCACGCTCAGTTGGGGTGGTCTGGCGCAGACGCTCTACAACGCCTTCGTGTCGTTCATGGAGGGTACTGCATCAACAGTAATGGCGGGAAAGCCAACGGCAGAAATGATTGACGCGCTATGGAGCAACGTGGACGCGGTATCAACGGATCTCCGCAACGTCGATTTTTATCAATTCGCCATGATCTGTGACGGCATTCTCCTGTTTGTCGTGAACTGCGTCTTGTTCGTCCTGGCGCTCGTGTACATGACCATCGCCAAGTTCGGGCTGGCGATCACGATGGTGCTTTGCCCCCTGTTTCTCGGTTTTCTAATGTTCCCCGAAACACGGCAGTGGTTCATGAACTGGCTGAGCATGATGCTGACCTTCTGCTTTATGTACATCCTCGTGATTGCCATTATTCGCTTCGGTTTTATGGCCTTTGGTGATGCCATCGCTACGGCTGCAAAAGAAGCGCAATCTAGTGGCTTGGCGACCAGTGAGCAGACCGCACAAATCGCCATCGTGGAAGGCGCCTTGGTCATGTTCATGCTCCAAGTCAAGGAGTGGGCCGCTACGCTCTCCGGTGGGGCAACCGTGCAGGGCGTGTCGTTGTTGTTGATGGTGGGGCGGATGTTCACAGGGGCGGCCAGATGAATTTCGGAAGTGCGACGTTCAAAGGCGACGTCAATACCCAAAGTTTGCAACTGGGCGGCTCGAACAAGCTCAAGCAGGAGCGAAACCGCGCCTATTTGTTCATCGGTCTGCTGCTCTTAGTCGTCGGTGGCATGGCG